>NZ_KV809153.1:107171-166091 GCF_001812455.1 Corynebacterium sp. HMSC076C10 | reverse complement strand
TTATCCATGATGCAATGACCGCCTGACCCTACCCGCGAAAGATCGCTTGAAAGTGTCATAAACTCATACAGTTTCACGTTTGCAGCCCGTATTTATGCCTGCAGCCTGTACTCACACGTATAGCCTCCAATCGCGTGTACAGCCCGTATTCAAGTGCAGCCCATTCTCACAAGCAAAGCCGCAAGCTCATCCCCAACTAGGCCCAACTACGCCCAACTAGGCCCAAACATGCGTCGATAGTGCACACGCTACCTTCGGTAGGACCCAAGTTACCCCCGTTATCGAACGCTGCAGTCATACCTTTACCTGCACAAATTAGCTAATACTAAACAAATAGAAGAACTCCACCCTAAATATTGCGCAATTTCATAACGTATTTACTTGTTAAATAGGGAACCCTAAGCTAATGTCTCACAGGTAATGATTACCTAAGTAAGTGATTGGGTAACGGCGTCTTAGTGGCGTTTGTTTAACCATCGTACTGTGACCGAAGGGATGCCTTTAAGTGGCGCGTTCAAACTCCGGCCGTTTTCGCAATGTCCGCAATATCGTAGCTGCATCTGTTGCGAGCCTTGGACTTGTTCTTGGTGGATGTTCTACTGATGCCGGCAACGAGGATAAGTCTGCAGCTGCAGGTAACGAGGCAACTGTTACTGTTACCGACAACCACGGTGAGCAGACCGTACCTGCCGAGATTGACTCTGTTGTGGCCACGGATAACCGTTCCTTCGAGATGCTCAACCAGTGGGGTATTAAGCTGGCGGCAGCTCCGAAGCAGCTGATTCCGTTCACGATTCCTGACTACAAGGACAACCCTGACATTCAGGACATCGGCAATCACCGCGAGCCGAATCTCGAAATTGTTGCTGCTGCTGACCCGGACCTGATTGTGAACGGTCAGCGTTTCGGTCAGTACTACGATGACCTGAAGAAGCTTGCCCCGAACTCCGCGATTGTGGAGTTTGAGCCGCGCGAGGGTAAGCCACTGGACGAGGAGCTCAAGCGGCACGCTAAGGGCCTGGGCACCATCTTCGGTAAGGAGAAGGAGGCCGATCAGCTCATCGCTGGCTTTGACAAGGCTCTGGAGCGCGCCCGCAAGGCTTACAACCCGGACGTGAAGGTCATGGCACTTAACTCGTCGGGCGGCACCCTCGGTTACATTGCTCCGACTGTTGGTCGTACCTACGGCCCGCTGTTCGACCTGATTGGCATGAAGCCGGCGCTGGAGGTCGACAAGGCCAGCGATGACCACCAGGGTGATGAGATTTCCGCCGAGTCCATCGCTGAGGCGAACCCGGACTTCATCATGGTGCTTGACCGCGATGCCGGCACCTCTGTCCGCGGTACCGATGAGTACCGTTCGGCACAGTCTGTGGTCGAGGAGGCTGCTCCGCTGAAGAACGTGAAGGCAGTCAAGGAGGGCAAGATCTACTACGCCCCAGAGGACACCTACACCAACGAGTCCATTATCACGTACACGGAGATTCTGAACGGGCTTGCCGACGCCTTCGAGCAGGCCTAATAGTTCTCTGACCAGTCACAGGAGTACCTCACCAACTCTATGCAGAAGTTACTGGATTCCCGACTAGCCATCGGGATTGCCTTTGTGGCAGTCCTGGTGGCTATGTCGCTGTTTGTAGGCCAATACGACATCCTGGGCGCCGACGACGGCTGGGAGATGTTCGCCACTACGCGTATACCGCGAACCATTGCACTAGTGCTCTCGGGTGCCGCGATGGCGATGTGTGGCTTGGTCATGCAGCTACTTACGCGCAACAAGTTCGTCGAACCCACCACCACGGGAACCACGGAGTGGGCTGGTCTCGGCCTGATTTTCGTGATGTATTTCTTTCCTTCGGCCTCGATGCTTGGCCGGATGGGCGGGGCAATCATCTTCGCTTTCATCGGCACGGCAGTGTTCTTCCTGTTCTTGCGCCGTGTCGCTTTGAAGTCAAGTCTGGTTGTGCCCATCGTGGGCATCATGTTGGGTGCGGTAGTCAGTTCGATTTCGACTTTCTTTGCGTTGCAGACGGACATGCTGCAGTCGCTAGGCGTGTGGTTCGCAGGCTCTTTTACTGCCATTTATAAAGGGCAATACGAATTCCTGTGGCTGGTCGTCATTGTGGTTGCGATTGTCTTCGTATTCAGCGATCGGTTAACGGTTGCGGGGCTTGGTGAGGACATTGCCACCAACGTCGGTCTGAACTACAAGCGAATCGTGTTCCTGGGCACCGGCCTGATTGCCATTGCAACGGGCCTGGTTACGGTAGTGGTGGGCAATCTGCCCTTCCTGGGCCTCGTTGTCCCCAACATTGTCTCCATGTTCCGTGGCGATGATCTGCGCTCCAATCTGCCCTGGGTATGCCTGGTGGGCATTGCCATTGTGACGGTCGCGGACTTGATTGGCCGCGTCATTATCGCCCCGTTCGAGATCCCGGTATCGGTGATTCTCGGCATCCTGGGTGCTGCAATTTTCGTCTATCTGATTGTGGAGCGACGTCGTGCTTAATCTCAGTTCAACTACAGCTAGAACCAACCAGGTTGGCCCGCAAACGACGTCGTTTAGCGCGGGTGCGGCGGCGCGCAGGTACTGGATTATCATTGCTGTGCTGGCGGGCTTGGCGACGTTGTTTACCGCGGGTCTGCTTGCGTGGGACAACCCGTTGCCGTTCGGTACGGATGGGTTTTGGCTGATCGCGCGCCGGCGTCTTGATGCCGTAATTGCCATGATCGTGGTTGCCTGCTGCCATGCCATCGCGACAGTGGCTTTCCAGTCGATTGCGAATAACCGGATTATTACGCCGTCGATTATGGGCTTTGAGGCGCTGTATGTGGCTATCAGCACCGCCGCGGTGTACTTCTTTGGTGCGACGGGGCTGATGAAAGCTGGCTCGGTTGGCGCGTTTGTGCTGCAGCTCGCGCTGATGGTGGGGCTGTCGCTGGTGCTGTACGCCTGGTTGCTGACCGGGCAGGGCGCGGATATGCACAGCATGCTCCTGGTGGGCATTGTCATCGGAGGCGGGCTGGGCTCGGTATCGACATTTATGCAGCGCATGCTGACGCCTTCGGATTTTGACCTGCTGACGGCGCGGCTGTTCGGCTCTGTCAACAACGCGGACCCGGAGTTTTTCCCGGTGGCGATCCCGCTGGTGATTGCGGCAATCGTGGTGATTGCGCTGCATTCGCGGGCCCTCAATGTCATGTCGTTGGGGCGTGAAGTCGCGACGAATCTGGGCGTGAATTACCAGGTTCGGTCCATCACCGTGCTGGTTGCGGTGTCGGTGCTGATGGCAGTATCGACGGCTATGGTCGGCCCGATGACATTCCTCGGCTTCCTGGTCGCGACCATTGCGTACCAGGCTGCGGATACCTATGACCACCGCTTTGTACTGCCGTTGGCGGCGCTGATCGGCTACGTCACGCTGGCCAGTGCGTATTTCATCCTCAATCACGTTTTCTATGCCCAGGGCGTGGTGTCCATCATCATCGAGCTGGTTGGCGGTTCGATCTTCCTCTACGTCGTTTTGAAGAAGGGACGGCTATGATTCTCCTCGACAGTGTAAGCAAGAGCTATACCAGCGAGGTGTCAATTGGCCCCGTTGACCTGGAAATTCCAGCCAACGCAATTACAGCTCTGATCGGTCCGAACGGTGCGGGCAAGTCCACGCTCTTGACTATGATTGGCCGTCTCCTTGCAGTCGATTCCGGCGACATCAACGTCGGCCCATACAACGTGGGCAAGACCAAGTCGAAGGATCTGGCGAAGGTGCTGTCGATTCTGCGCCAGGACAACCACTTCGTCACGCGTCTCACCGTGCGCCAGCTGGTCAGTTTCGGCCGCTTCCCGTACAGCCAGGGGCGCCTGACCGCTGAGGACGAGCGCATCATCTCCCAGTACATCGAGTTCCTCAATCTTGAGGCGCTCCAGGGCCGCTACCTCGACGAGCTCTCTGGCGGTCAGCGTCAGCGCGCGTATGTCGCAATGGTGCTCTGCCAGGAGACGGATTACGTGCTTCTCGACGAGCCGTTGAACAACCTGGATATTTCTCATTCGGTCGACATCATGTCGTACCTGCGCACTGCAGTGCGCGAGTTGGGGCGCACCATGGTGGTGGTGTTGCATGACATCAATTTCGCGGCTCGCTACGCCGATTACATCTGTGCGGTCAAGGATGGCCAGATTGTCGAGCACGGCCCAACCGCAGAGCTGATGCGTTCGGAGGTTCTGAGCCCAATCTTCAACACTCAGATTGACATCGTCGAGGGCCCGCACGGCCCGGTCGCCTGCTACGGTTCTTAAGCCAATTCCGAGCCGGCCCCACGCAGCCGATACAATCTAGCCTCATGACTATTACTGCTGCCGTTGACGGTTCCGCCTTGCACAACCCCGGACCTGCCGGGTGGTGCTGGTATATCGACGACAGCTGCTGGGCCGCCGGCGGATGGAGAGAGGGAACCAACAACCGCGGGGAGCTCACTGCTCTTGCCGAGCTGCTCCGCGCTACCGCGCACATCCCCGACGAACCTCTTTTCGTACTGTGTGATTCGCAGTACGTGATTAACTCCGTTACCAAGTGGATGCCGGGGTGGAAGCGCAAGGGATGGAAGAAGCGCGACGGCAAGCCCGTCCTCAACGTCGATATCTTGCAGGACATCGACCAGCTGCTCGTCGGCCGCAATATCCACCTCGAGTGGGTTAAGGGACACTCCGGCCACGACATGAACGAGGCCGCTGATCAGCGCGCCCGCGCCGCCGCCACTGCGTATCAGAAGGGCACCGCCGTACCCGAGGGGCCAGGGTTCGCTGGCGCGGGTAGTCGCGCGCAGACGAATGCGGCGCCGACAAAAACCGCGCCCGCCGCGCCTAGTTCCGAGCCCAAGACGCCCAAGGCTGCAACCTTCGAGCAGGAAGGCCTCTTTGACCTCGCCGTCGACACCACCGTGACACCCGAAGACGCCGCCAAGGAAGCGCTCACCATTTTCCGCCGCGCCGCACATCGCGCTGAGCAGGGTAATGCCCGCGCACTCAAGGCATTGCTTGACGACGCCCTGGGCGCCAACCTCGCCGTGCCAGACGGGCTTTCGGATGCCGAGCATGAGCTCCGCGTCGAGGGAACCACCGCCACCGCGCAGTTCACCACTGACGACTGGGTGGGCCTGGTTGTCTGGGATTTGTCGGAGGCAGTGGGGAAGGCCACAGGTTCCGCACGTTTGCTGGGCTGGAATGTGGGCAGGTCTTAGCAGTAGTATGAAAGTTTGGTCTTTTAGGTAGACCACCAGGCAATCCGAGGTTACTGGTAGCCTGAAAACACATAAATTCTTTTACTCATTACATATAAGGAGCTCCGACTTCATGGCTGAGCACGAAGGTCCTCGTTCCGGCGAAGGCCGAGGAAATCGCGGAAACCGCGGGTCTAACCGTTCCCATGGTCGTGGCGAGGGCGGCTTTAACGGGCGCAACCGCAACGATCGTCGTGGACAGGGTGGTGGCCCAGGTGGTCGTGGCCGTGGTGGTCACGGTGGTCATGGCGGTAACCGCGATTCCCGTGGTTCGCGGGGCTTCCGTCGTGATGATCGCGATGATCGTGACTTTAACCGCGGCGACCACAATGAGCGCGGTGGCCGTGGCGGTCGTGGTTACAATCGCGATGACCGCAATGATCGTCGCGGCCCGGGCGGGCGCGGTGGCCAGGGAGGTCGCGACTTCGACCGTCGTGGTGGCAAGCCACGTCGCTCCAACCGTGGTGGCCGCTTCCAGGATGAGAAGCGTACGCACCGCACCGGCCCGCAGCGCCCAGGCTTCCGCGAGGAGCGCATTGAGGCCCGTAAGAACGAGCCGAAGCTGCCAGATGACATTCGCGCAGACGAGCTCGACCCGAGCGTGCGCCAGGATCTGAAGAGCCTGGCTAAGGACAACGCCGACAAGGTTGCTCGTCACATGATTATGTCCGCAATCCTGATGGCTGAAGACCCGCAGCGTGCCCTGGAGCACGCCCGCGCAGCGAAGGACCGCGCTGGTCGCGTCGGTGTCGTTCGTGAGACCGCTGGTGTTGCCGCTTACCACGCAGGTGAGTGGAAGGAAGCTTTGGCGGAGCTGCGTGCGGCTCGCCGCATCTCCGGTGGCCCGGGTATGCTCGCGGTCATGGCGGACTGTGAGCGCGGCCTCGGCCGCCCAGAGAAGGCCATCGAGCTGGCTCGCTCCGAGGAAGCCAAGCAGCTGGACAACGAGTCCAAGACTGAGCTGGCTATCGTCGCCGCCGGTGCTCGCCGAGATATGGGCCAGATCGATGAGGCTCTGGTTGAGCTGGAGACCCAGGATCTGAACCCGGACCGCGAGGACTTCGAAGCAGCTCGTCTGTTCTACGCCTACGCTGATGCGCTGGTGGAGGCCGGTCGTAAAGATGATGCCAAGGTGTGGTTTACCCGCTGCGCCAAGATCGATGTGGACCAGATGCTCGATGCTCGTGAGCGCATCGAAGAGCTGAGCAAGTAATCAGCCCAGCTGCCGGCTCGCAACATCAGCCACCGCTAACGCACCGCTGGCGCAATCGGGCTGCGCATCTACAATTCGTCGTAAAGCGTTCCTATTTCGTAAAAGGAGAAATGAACCCCCATGGCTTCTGTCGCTTCTTCCTATGATGCCGCTCTGCTGGATCTGGATGGCACGATTTACGAGGGTGGCGCGGCGATTCCGAACGCGCTGGAGGGGCTGACTGAGGCGGCGCTGCCGATGGTGTTTATTACCAACAATGCCTCGCGCGCGCCACAGACGGTGGCGGATCAGCTCAATGGGCTGGGCTATGACGTTCACGCGGACGATGTGATGACGTCGGCGCAGGCGGCCATCGAGATGGCGGCGGAGGTCATTGAGCCGGGCTCGAACGTTTTTGTGTTGGGTGCGGAGTCGTTTAAGCAGTTGGCTCGTGAGGCGGGGTACAACCTCGTGGATTCTGCTGATGACAATCCTGCGGCGGTGTTCCAGGGGCTCAACCGTGAGATGACGTGGAAGCAGATGTCGGAGGCGGCGCTGGCGGTGTCGCGAGGTGCGCGCTTCCTGGTATCGAATTTGGATACGACGTTGCCGTCGGAGCGCGGTTTCCTGGTTGGCAACGGTGCGGTCGCTGCGGCGATTTCGACGACCACGGGCGTGGCGCCGCTGTCGGCGGGTAAGCCGAAGCCGCCGATGTTCATTAAGGCTGCGGAGCGTGTGGGCGCGAAGAATCCGCTGGCGATTGGGGACCGCCTGGATACCGACATCGCAGGCGGGAACGCCGCAAAGATGGACACGTTTATGGTGGTCACGGGTGTTTCCACGCATATGGATGTCGTCGCAGCGCCGCCCGAGCACCGTCCGACGCTCATCGGTGCGGACATGACCGCACTGAATCGTGAGCTGGATCAGGCACGTCCGGCTCCGCAGGCTGGTTTCACCGCGCGTTACGACGACGCGGAGGCCGGTGTCATTGTTCTTTCTGGCGGTGACTCGGAAGATCCTCGGTTGGCGAACCCAGCGGAGGCTGCGGTGGCGGCTCTGCTGACGGTCGTGGATGTGGTGTGGAACTCTGAGGCTGGTCGTGCTGGCGCGGTCGAGGTCGCGCAGGTCCGCGCGGAGGGCCCGGCTGCTGAGGCGGCGCTGGCTGCCTGGCGGAAGTGATAGCCGATGAGTGAGGTTGCACCGAAGCCGGGGCAGGGGCAGGGGTCTGGTCCTGTGCCAGGGCCGAAACCCGGGCCTGCACCTAGCCCTGCAGCGATGCCCGGCGCGCGCGAGGTAACTCCGGAGGATGTCCGCGAGCAGGTGGCGGCCGCACTGTCTGCACCTGCGCCAACTCCGCAGGAGAGAGTCGCGCAGTTTGAGCGGGCGCATGAGATTTTGTATGAGGCCCTGGGCTCGTCACGCAGGGAAGGAAAGTGAACGCGGTGGCAAAGAAAGCTCCTAAGCGCAGGCTCGATGCGGAGTTGGTGCGAAGGAAGATTGCTCGCTCCCGTGAAGCGGCAGTGGACATGATTAAGGCCGGCCGAGTGGAGGTCGGCGGTTTTGTCGCCTCCAAGCCTGCGACTGCGGTGACAGGCGACGTGTCCATTCGCGTCAGTGGTCTGGAAGAAGATGAGAACTGGGCATCGCGCGGTGCGCACAAGCTGCTCGGTGCGCTGGAAGCTTTCGAGCCGCAGGGCCTGGACTTGAAGGGCCGGAAGGCGTTGGATGCCGGTGCCTCCACGGGCGGCTTCACCGATGTGTGCCTGCGCCGCGATGTCGACACCGTCTACGCCGTCGATGTCGGCTACGGTCAGCTGATCTGGCGCCTGCAGGATGACCCGCGGGTGGTTGTGCTCGACCGTACTAATGTCCGCACGCTGACCCCGGAGATACTTGGCGGCACGGCCGATGTCATGGTTGGCGACCTGTCGTTTATTTCTTTGAAGCTGGTCCTGCCAGCGATTGTTTCCTGCCTCGACGAGGGCGCTGACCTGCTGCCAATGGTCAAGCCGCAGTTCGAGGTGGGCAAGGAGCGCCTTGGCTCCGGTGGTGTCGTGCGCAGCGATGCACTGCGTCAGGAAGTTGTCCAGGAAGTCGCCGAATACGCCCGCACTCTGGGGCTGTCCTTCCGCGCAGCCGTGGCCAGCCCGCTGCCGGGTCCGAGCGGCAACGTGGAGTTCTTCCTGTGGCTGGTGAAAGACGGCGGCGCCAGCGATATTGGTGATGAGGCTATGGCTGCGGCCATCGCCAAGGCTGTTGAGGAGGGGCCGCACAATGACTAGCGCGAAGACTCACTCACGGGAAAGCAAGCCCAAGACCAGCGCCGGCAAGCGCGAGATTCTGCTGGTCCCGCACACCGGCCGCAGCGCCAACCTGGAAATGGCCGCCGAGGCTGCCGAGCTGCTAGAGGCCGCGGGTATCGATATCCGCGTGCTGGCCGGTAAGAACCCGGAGGCGCTGGCTGCGCACCCGACGCTCGGCAAGTACCCGCGCTACTGGCATTCCCCGCAGGCGGCGTCGGGATGCGAACTCGTCCTCGTCCTCGGCGGCGACGGCACCTTCCTACGCGCCGCTGACATTGCGCACTCGGCTGACCTGCCGGTGCTCGGCATCAACATGGGGCACGTGGGCTTCCTCGCCGAGTGGGAGCAGGAGTCCATGACGGAGGCAATTAGCCGCGTCATCAAGCGTTCCTGGCGTATTGAAGACCGCATGACCATCCGCGTCACCGTCCGTGACACCACCGGCCGCGTCATTGGCTCGGGCTGGGCGCTGAACGAAGTCAGCATCGAAAATGTCAACCGCCGTGGCGTGCTGGACGTCATCTTGGAAGTCGATGGTCGCCCGGTGAGTTCCTACGGTTGCGATGGTGTGCTAATTTCCACGCCGACCGGCTCCACCGCGTACGCCTTCTCCGCAGGTGGTCCCGTACTCTGGCCGGAGCTCGACGCTATGCTCGTCGTGCCCAACAACGCCCACGCGCTGTTCTCCCGCCCGCTGGTGATCTCACCGCATTCGACTATCGCGATTGAGACCAACCACGACACCGCCGAGGCCATCGCGGTGCTCGACGGCTTCCGCAACATCACCATGCCGCCGGGTAGCCGCATCGAAATCGAGCGCGGCGCGCAGCCGGTTCGCTGGGTGCGTCTGGACGATCAGCCGTTCGCCGATCGTCTGGTGCACAAGTTCCGCTTGCCGACGTCCGGGTGGCGCGGCCCCGCCGAAGCCCAATAGCCTCCAAACACGGCAGACGAGACCCCAACTTCAAGGGAAGGACTGATTGCAGGCGCCATGCTGACTGAGATTTCCATCCGCGACCTCGGTGTTATCCCCGATGCAACGCTTGAATTCAGCCCAGGCCTGACCGTACTGACAGGTGAAACCGGTGCGGGTAAGACCATGGTGGTCACAAGCCTCAAGTTGCTCTGTGGCGCGCGTGCCGACGCCGGCCGCGTGCGCACCGGCGCAGACAAGGCGTTGGTGGAAGGTCGCGTGTCCACCGAGCACCTCTCGGAGGAAGAGTCAGCGACCATCGATGCTGTGGTTTCTGAACTCGGCGGCGAACGCGATGAGAATGACGAGTACCTGCTTGCCCGTCAGGTCTCCGCGAAGGGCCGCTCCCGGGCGTGGGTTGGAGGCCGCAGTGCCTCGGCTGCGGCGTTGGCGGATGTCTCCACCCGTCTGGTTGCCATTCATGGCCAGAATGATCAGCTGCGCTTGCAAAGCGCTGATGAGCAGCGTGCGGCCATCGACCGCATGGATGCCGACACCATCGCACCAACGCTGGAAACCTACCGGCAGCAGCGTGCACACTGGCGCGCCCTGGCCAAAGAACTAGAAGAGAAGACCTCCAAGCGCCGCGAACTGGCCATGCGTGCCGACCAGCTCAGCTTCGCCATCGAAGAAATCGATGCGGTCTCACCCGAACCGGACGAAGACCAGGACCTGGCCTCCCAGATCCGCCGCATGCAGGACCTGGATGGTCTCCGCGACGCTGCAGCCGTGGCGCTGGCCGCCATCGATGGCGCCGCCGCCGTGAGCACGACCGGCATGGATGCCGCCAACGAGGACTCCGGTGCCGCCGAACTCCTCGGCGCCGCCGCGAACGAGCTCGCCGCCGCAGACGACGAGGAACTCACCGAGTTTTCCAACCAGCTCAATGAACTGACCAGCCAGCTCTCTGAGATCTCCGCTGGCCTTGGCGCGTTCCTCTCTGGTCTGCCGGAGGAAACCGAGTCCTTGGACAAGCTCATGCAGCGCCAGGTGGAGATCAAGAACCTCACCCGCAAATACGCCCCGGATATCGCAGGTGTCCTGGCCTGGCGGGATAAGGCGGAGCGCAAGCTCGCCACGCTGGATGTCTCCGGCGAAGCCCTGGACAAACTCACCGCAGAGATCAAGACCGCGGAGAAGAAACTCGGCACCACCGCGCGGAAACTCTCGAAGGCCCGCGCGAAAGCCGCAAAGCACCTGGAACAGGCCGTCACCAAGGAACTCAAGGGCCTGGCCATGCCACACACCTCTCTGGTGGTGGAGATCGACAAGGCCGACACTTTTGGCCCCGCTGGTGTGGACAACATTGAGTTCAAACTCCGCGCTCACGAAGGTGCTGAACCACGCCCGCTGGCCTCATCCGCATCCGGAGGTGAGCTCTCCCGCATCATGCTGGCATTGGAAGTTGTCCTCGCCGAAGGACAGGCCGGACACACGATGGTTTTCGATGAGGTCGATGCCGGTGTTGGTGGGCGCGCGGCTGTGGAGATTGGCAAGCGCCTGAAGCAGTTGGCGGTGAACAACCAGGTGATCGTCGTCACGCACTTGCCTCAGGTGGCGGCGTTTGCGGATACCCACTTGGTGGTCAGCAAGGATGCGCGCTCGGGTGCGGTGTCGTCGAAGGTGACGAGCCTGGGCGATGAGGAGCGGATTGACGAGCTCGCGCGGATGATGGCGGGCTTGGACGATTCGGACTCCGGACGGGCGCACGCGCAAGATCTTCTGGATCAAGCTCGGCGCGCCTTCGCGGCCAAGTAGCTGCACTTATGTTTCACTAAGTGCCATGAGTCTGTTCTCTCGGAACGAAAAAGATCTTCCTGGCATTTCGGGGACTGTGCGGGATGGTTCCCGCCTGGATCGTGCGCTCAAGCGCATGGGCGAAGGCGACATCGTGGTGATCGATGCGCCGGATATCTCGCGTCCACTGGCACAGCAGTTGATTGATGCCAAGGTCGCCGCAGTGGTGAACACCGGCGCGTTTACCACGGGTTTTATGCCGAATTACGGCCCGCAGATGATGCGCGACGCCGACATCGAAATGGTGCAGAACGTCGGCGACGAGGTCTTTGAGAAGCTCAAGGACGGCAAGAACGGCAGGCTTGACGACGGCAAGCTCTACCACGGTGACCGCCTGATTGGACAGGGCGACGAGGTCGACCAGGACGAGCTCGAGCGCGCCTTCGACGAGGGCCGCACCAGCATGGTCGACCGTCTGGAAGCTCTCTCCGGCAACTTGGTGGAGTTCGCCAAGACCGAGTCTCCGCTCTACATCGATGGCTTGGGCATTCCGGACGAGACAGAGCCGCTGCGCGGCCGCAAGGTCGTTGTGGTCAGCCCCGGTGAGGGACACCGCAAGACGCTGGAAGATCTAAAGAACTTCATCCGCGAGTACGAGCCGCTGCTCATCGGCGTCGACGCCGGTGCCGACACGCTCTTCGACCTGAAGTACGAGCCGGACTACATCATCGGCGATCCGGAGAACATTAACTCCGAGGCGCTGCGGTCTGCCGGCTGCGTGATTCTGCCTGCCGACCCGGACGGTCACGCGGTGGGCCTTGAGCGCATCCAGGACCTCGGCATTGGCGCCATGACCTTCCCGGCGCTGTCCGATTCCGCCACTGACCTGGCGCTGGTCTTCGCCGCGCATCACGACGCCGACATGGTCGTCTCCGTCGGCGCTCCGCAGAACATCGACAGCATTTACCACGCTGAGAACCAGAGCGGTGTGCCGTCGGCGTTGTTGTCGCGTTTGAAGGTCGGGGAGAAGCTTGTCGACGGTCGCATGGTCGCCGACCTCTACCAGGTCAATAGCCGTGGTTTCGGTGTGGCCTGGGCAATCCTGGCTATCTTTGTCGCCGTTGCGGTGATTTTCGCTATCGCTGGTACCTCCGGTGATGGTTCTGTCAGCGAGAATCTGATCGATACCTGGAACTCCATTGCACTGTGGTTCCAGGGGCTGTTTAAGTAGTTTTAGCGGTATTTTGAGCACTATGAGCGCCTAAAAGTTTTCGGCTGTCAGAGCTGATTGAGGCGTCGGCGAAAGGAAAAGGGACGGGCGATGGCGAAGAAGCGCAGGAGCGGGAAGTTTACAGCCGGTGTGACAGGTGCTGCCCTCGGTATTGCGGCAGGTGCTGCGCTGGGTGCTTATGTGCTGAACCCTGCTGGTGCTGGCATTGATTTCGGCACTGGTGCCGCCTCTGAGCGCGATGCCGCCGTTGCCCGCGCTGATGCGCAGCAAGCGCGTGCCGATGAAGCCAACCGCATCATCGAGCCCATCGTCGGGGAGATTGTTAAGAACTCTTTGAAGGATGTGCCGGTCCTTGTTGTCGCCACTCCCGATGCCACGGATGAGCAGCTTGCAGGGGTTTCCGAGACCCTGCGCGCTGCCGGTGCCCCCGATGCCGGCGTGTTGAATCTGACGGATAAGTTCCTCTCTGCCGCTGGTGCAGATGAGCTGAAGGACACGGTTTCCACTTCGCTGCCTGCTGATGTGCAGCTGGACCCTGAGCGCCGCGAGCCGGGCCGCCAGGCTGGCCAAGCGCTGGCTCCAGTGTTGGAGCTGGATAAGGATGGGGGAGAGCGGGCTTCCGCTGCTGACCGAAAGCTACTGCTAGAGGCCCTGAAGGGCGGCGGTTTCGTCGAGTATGAGGAGGGGACGCTCCGCCCCGCTGCTGGCATTGTGATTATTGGTAATCACGGCACGGTCTCGCGCGCTGCGATTGATAAGGGCGAGGATCCGGAGTTCGGTGCGGGCTTGGTTGCGGATCTGGCTGTGGCGCTTGCTGAGGGCTTCGACGCTGGTGAGGATGCTGCTGGTCACGTTGTGGTGGGGACTGATGGCTTCGGCCGCGAAGGTGTCAGCGCTCTTCCTGACGAACGTTGGGGCGCCGACCCTGCTGTGAAGCGTGTAGACGCGGTGTCTGACGCTGCGGGGCAGGTTGGGGTTGTTGGGGGATATGCACATTCTTAACTGTATAGCCAATGGTAGAAACACTAAAACCAAATATTTCAAAAAAGCAAATTCGATTATATATATAAAAGTTATGTCGAACAGGAAACTCCCAAATAGAGGGGATTTAAGCTGTTGCAATTTAACATTCTTGAAATAGAAAGATCGCTCAAACGTCAATATTATTCCCCGTTGCGGTATCCAGGCGGGAAAGGTGTATTAGGCAACTATTTCCGAAGTATTTTGAGCGACAACCCACATTTGAATGAATATATAGAGCCCTTTGCGGGTGGAGCAGGGATAGCAATAAACCTTCTTGTCAACAACTCTGTTGACAAAGTTACAATTAACGATATAGATGCTGCCGTATTTTCGTTCTGGAGATTAGTTAAAAATAGGCCCGAAGAATTAATTAAGGCAATTGAAAAAGAAGATATCTCGCTAGAAAATTGGAAGCGATGGAAAGTTGAGTACAAAGAAAACTACAAACAAAATACTCCGAATGACGAACTTGGAAAACTATTTTTTTTCCTCAATCGGACAAGTAGATCAGGAGTAATTAATGGAGGTGTAATCGGAGGTGTTTCCCAGAACGGTAGAGACAAAATCGACGCACGTTTTAACAAGAAAAGTCTGATATCGAAAATAGAGGTTATAGGCAACAACTCAAGTAAATTAACGGTGATGAATAAAGATATATTTGAGCTACTTAACGGAATTAGAGATAATGAAAGCACTTTGATATATCTAGATCCTCCGTATATCGAAAAAGGGTCGAAACTATATACATGCAAATTCAATGATAATTCTCATAGGGAATTGAGCCGAAAGCTCACATCCAAAGACTCAGCGATTAAGAATTGGATGTTGTCTTATGACGATGTTCCGTTGATTCATAACCTGTATCGGAATCAACCGATGGCTAGATTTAATCTCCGGTATACGGCAAACAGGAGCTATCAGGGTAATGAAGTTATGATGTTTTCAAAAAATCTGATACCTTCAAAATAATATCGTTTAATCAAAACTAGTATTTCGGAAAGGGATTTGTAACCGTGAACAAGAATTGGTCCAGCGTTATAGAGTCTATTGATTTTTACAATTATCGAAATGTAAAAGGTATTAACATCAATTTTTCTGAATCCGTGAATTTAATTTCTGGGGAAAATGGAACCGGGAAATCGTCAATTCTATTTGCGGTCGCAAACTCTTTTAAAAAGGTTAATGCCAATTCTTCTTGGATTAATGAAGAAAGGGTTGTAAAGAACTTTTCATCGATATCAAATCAAATGAATCCTAAAATTGAAAAATTGCTTAAGTCTAGCAAAGCGAACCCGAATAGTGAATCTGGGAAAGGCCCGTTATACCGTGTCAACTATCAGAATGGTGCCGAACTCAATTTTAGAAAGCATAACTCAGTAAAGGCCCAAAGATTTGCTGTAAAGCCTCCGTATAAAGGAAAGCAGGGAATGAATTTGCCGTCGACTCCTGTTCTTTATCTTGGCCTGTCTCGGCTAATTCCATTTGGTGAAGAGATGGATGTGGACACCAGGAGAATTAGAGTAGCGAAAATTTCTAATAAAGGTCATGAATGGCTGGTTAGCAATTATGAACGGTTGACCGGCTTGAAAGGACTGGCCAATCTTTCATTGGAGGGGTTATCAAAAATCAAGACTCGCGGAAGTTTTGATACAGATATTGACGGTGTTGATTCCAACACAATATCTGCGGGACAAGATAATCTGTTTATTATTTTGTATTCGTTGGCGCTACTGATTGACTATGTCGATAGTGTTAATGATCCTGAATTTAAGAACGCACTTTTTTTAATCGATGAGATTGATGCAACTCTACATCCTTCTATGCAGTTTGAATTGTATGATTTATTAACCGATGTTGCGGAAGAGTACAATATTCAAACTATTGCGACTACCCATAGTATTGATTTGTTAGAGCATGCGCTGCTATGTAAAGGGAGTGTAACATACCTTAGAAAGGTCGGTCCAATGATTAAATCGATGGACGACCCTACCTCTCATAAAATTCGGCTTAGTCTACGAAAGCAGACGGTTAAGGATTTAACGGTTTCGACTAAGGTTTTTTTATGGTCTGAAGATCGAGAAGCGCGATTATTGTTACAATTGGTTTTTAATAAAATCGCTATCGCGCAAGAAGGGGAGTATGACGGGCGAGTGAAACGGATTGTCAATCTACTCGAAATATTAGATATAAATGTCGGGGGTGATCAAATACGTAATATTATGAAGAATGATCTGTTGTCGCTTCAAATACCATTTATTGCAGTATTAGATGGGGATAAACGGCCTGATAAGAATTACGCTAATTATCGATCGAGAATTCTATTTCTCCCAGGCGATGGCGTTTCGCCTGAAAAGTTTCTTCTCGGTGTGGGGCAATCGCTAATTGAGGCTGCTGATAATTTTTGGGATAGTCCTAAACTGCATAACCTCGGGTATAGTCCTGAGTACTTCATCAGCCATATTTTGGGTTCTGTTGAGGAGCAAAATAAAAGAGGTAATAAAAAGGAGCGAGAGGTCTTTAAATCGGTCTTTAACAAAAACCAGGAGTTTTTCTGTATGCTGTTTAAGCATTGGCTTAATTCTGCTGCAGGTAAGGATTACCTTGAGGAATTTTGTTCCGGGTTAGTTATCATTTTCAGGAAAGTGTCGGCGGTTGCAGGAATTCCGTCGGATTCATGGGATTTTGATAATGGGTAATTGTGTTTGTTTAGCCTTGCGTAAATCTTCGGTATAGGTCTTGGCTTTATTTGGTTAATTTTCAAATTTTGCTTCATTTAATCCGTTATTGAGTTGGAGCTTACAGGCTGCAATATCTTTTCTCAGTAAAGTACCGGGCAGTCTTAGACGGCAATTTCCATATGATTCTGTCTAAGTACTTTATTCTTCCGTAAGCCTTCGGTTTTTCTAACAGATAATGGTAAGTCACATTCTGCACCGTTTTAACGCTTTTGTGGCTTTGCTGCCGAATTTGATATAGAGTCGAAGCTGGCCGGGTCTGGATTCTTTAATTGCTGCTATTGGGTACGGCAATTGGTGCCTCCACATAGGTCTATTCGCTCACTTATTGGGTGTAAATAAGAGAGACGTGTTGAGGGGTATTTGAAATGATTGGCCCGACATGGCGAGTCTTGTTAGGGTTTTTCCATTAGCTGCTGGAAGAGCTTTGCGTGCGGCCCTACTAGATGCTTCATTACTCAGAGAAGGGCATTCTGGTTTTTTTACTCATCTTCATGGTGTACTTAAACAAGATATGAATCTTTTTGTACGACATAACCCTACATCGTTGCCAAGTCATTGATTGTTAGGTTGTTGACATCGTTGAAACCGTTTTAACAGAATGGACTTAAAGGAATCCACCTATGTCTCAGTTTGATGTGCAAAAACAAGTCGATCATGTGTTCAGCATCGCTAACTCGTTGCGTGGCACGTATCAAGCTGACAAGTATAAAGACGTTATCATTCCGATGACTATTATCCGACGACTCGAATGCGCACTTGAAGAATCAAAAGACGCGGTGTGTACGGTTTATGAGCAGGATAAGAGCACACCTGACGTTATCCTGAAAAAGGTTAGCGGATATCCATTTTATAATACGAGCCGCTACACCCTTGAAAAGTTGCTTGCCGAGCCTGCTCAGTTGCACCGTAATTTAAAGACGTATCTCGATGCCTTCTCTCCGAACATTCGTATGATTCTCGACAAGAACGACGGTCTCGATTTTGGCGCCCAAATCGATAAGATGCATAAGGGGGCACGGCTCACGGGAGTCGTGCGTAAATTTTCTGAACTCGAGCTTTCTCCCGAACGCATCAGCAACGTGGCCATGGGGTATATGTTCGAAGAAATTATTCGCCGTTTCTCTGAAAACGCTGAAGCTGGTGACCACTACACACCACGTGAAGTCGTGCGTTTGCTCGTACGTCTTGGCCTCGCAGAGGGAAGTGAGGACCTGTTTGAACCGGGCAAGAACATTAACGTGGCAGATGTCGCCTGCGGTACAGGAGGGATGCTTTCTGTTGCAAGGGAAGAACTCGGTGACATGTGTCCGGAGGCCTCGGTCTACGTCTACGGGCAAGAAGTTAATCCCGAATCGCACGCAATCTGCTTGGCCGACATGCTGATTAAGAATCAGCGCGCGAACAGTATTCAGTTGGCTGACACAATGAAAGAAGACTGCTTCCCTGGTGAATATATGCGGTTGCAGTTTGTTAACCCTCCATTTGGGCAACCTTGGGGTGGTAAGGATGCTGCGACTGGTGTAGAGAAAGCCGTAAAGGCTGAGCACTCCAAATCTGCCTCGGCCAATAGGTTTCCCGCAGGTCTTCCTGCCAAGGGCGATATGCAACTACTGTTTATGCAACACATTGTGTACAAGATGGAAGAGAGGGTGGGGCGGGCGTGCGTGATTTCCAACGGAAGCCCACTGTTTTCCGGTAGCACCTCTTCTGGCGAATCGCAGGTGCGACGCTGGTTACTCGAACACGACTACATCGAGGCCATCATCGCGCTGCCTGGCTCCTTGTTTTACAACACTGACATCTCGATTTATGTGTGGGTGCTTTCCAAAAACAAGCGTCTTAATCGCAAGGGCAAGGTTCAGCTTATCGATGCCAGCAATCTGTGGACCCCGATGCGCCGATCTCTTGGCAAAAAACGTCGATACATTGCAGATTCCCAAATCGACCAGATTGTCGCCATGTACACGGACTTTGCAGAAACCGAACAAAGTAAGATTGTTGATGCTGATGAGTTCCTTTACCACGAGTACGCTATCTACAAGCCCCTTCAACGCAACTACTGCATCACGGAAGAACGCATCGCAAAGCTTGCCGAGGGCAAGTTTTCTGACACCATGCACAATCCTGCCAAGCTTGAAGAGCTGCGCTTGATTGACCCTGCCGATCGGGATACTAAGCAAAGTAAAAACCTTGCTGCATTGGAAATGGCCGAACCAGTCTTCGAGCAAATACTGGACATGCTTCGGGAGAACATCACCGATCAAATTTGGCAGGACTCGACAGAGTTCATTAAACACCTCCGGGCCGTCCTAGCGGATTTACCCGACCACCGGGTCAAACAAACTTCTAACCAGACGAAAGCCATGCTGGAAAAAATCGCAGACCGGCTCTCTGAACCAGATAAGACTGCGCCCATCCGGCATGACCGCAAGGGCAACATCATTCTCGACCCAACCACGAAAGACCTTGAAATCGTGCCGCTCACAGTAGACATCGAAGACTATATGGAGCGCGAAGTGCTCCCGTACGTGCCCGATGCCGTGTGGGTAGACGAAGAAGATGAAGACAAGATTAGGACTGGAGCTGAGATTCCCTTCGCTCGCTACTTCTACCAGTTCCAGGAACCTGAACCATCTGAGGCTCTCATGAAGCGTTTCTTTCAGCTAGAAGAGGAACTCGCCGGAATCTTGGGTGAAATACTATGAACTTTGAAACAAAGAAGACGAAATCCCCGTGGATGCCCGAAGTCCCCAAATCATGGGCCTTGATGCCAGCTCGATACTGTATCGAATCGCGACAAAACGGAAACTGGGGCGAGACGCCGCTGGTCATCGATGATGGTGAGTTTTGCCTCCGAGCAGCTGACTTCAATTACGAAACTCTCGGGCTGAAATCTCAGGAGAACTTTACTCGTAGACTCTACTCGACGAACGATTTTGAAAAAGTGATGGTTCGCCCAGGAGATTTGCTGATTGAAAAATCAGGCGGCGGAGAGAAAACTCCTGTAGGCAGAGCAGTTCTAATAAAATCTCCTATACGAGCTGCCTTCTCTAACTTCTTAGAACGGGTTACGATACGTAAAGATTGTTGCGTCCCAGGTTTTTTTGCGTATTGGTGGACAGCAGGATATCAGTCTTCCTCGTTTGTCCCTTTTTTTAACCAGACAACAGGTATTCAGAATCTGAACACCTCTAAGTTGCTTTCTCACAACGCCATTGCCCTTCCTGGCTTAAAGGAACAGCAACAGATTGTTGCCCTCTTAGACGCTGCGACCGCTAAGATTGACCGCGCTATTGAGCTCTTGCAGCAAGAACTAGAGGTTCTCGAGAAGCTTAAGAAGTCAATTATTCATGAAGCTGTGACGAAGGGGCTCGATTCGACGGTGCCGATGAAGCCCAGTGGTGTTGAGTGGATTGGCGAGATCCCGGAACACTGGGGCGTGAATAGGCTTAGAAACCTAGTTGCCTTCGAGAGTGGAGCGACACCCAGTAAGGACAACTTAGATTTTTGGAATGGCGATATCCCGTGGGTTTCATCACAAGAAGTGAAAAGTAACGTGATCGAAGCGACAACCTACCAAATATCTCAGGCTGCAGTTGCTAGCTGCTCGACAAAGGTTCTCTCGGAAGGGACCCCTATCCTCGTCGTGAGGTCCGGAGTTTTGCAACACACAGTGCCGATTGCTGTACTAGGCCGGCCCATGGCTATCAACCAAGATGTGAAAGCATTAGTAACGAAGGGGGAAATTCTCCCAAAATTCTTGATGTACTTTGTTAAAGGAAACAACGAAAACTTACTGAAGGTGCTGGTTAAGGACAAATCGACGGTCGATAACGTCAGTAGCGAATACCTAAAAAACCTAATGGTGACTTTGCCTCCTACCCTCGAGCAACTGAAAGTCGTCCAGAGGCTCGACATGAGATGCGAAACGTTCGACATAGCGATTGAAAAGAAGCGAACTCAGCTTTCTCTTTTGGAACAGCAAAAGACATCGATAGTTTTTGAGTATGTGACAGGTAAGCGGCGTGTGAGCGAGGTCGTCTGATGGCTGTGGATAATCCGTTGAACGAGAAGGCATTTCAGCGTCTGATAATTGACGAGTTGGTTGGGACTGCTGAATACATTGAGCGACCTCATGCTGTGTTTGATCCGGTGTGGGCACTCGACGAAGAGCTGCTCTTTAACTTCCTCGAGCGCACACAGGGGGAGACACTCGCGATGCTGCGGGCTACATATAAAGGCGGGGTTGACGCTACTGTTCGTCGCAAGATAACGCACAAGATCAGCACCGATGGGCTGATTCATGCAATCTGGAATGGCGTGGACTTCGATGGAGGGATTCAGCTTGACCTGGTGTATCCACGCCCGTCGGCTGGGTTCGACCTGAAGTCACGCGAACTGTTCGACGCGAACCAGCTGTCGATTATGGAAGAGGTTAATCACAAAGACGGTGAGCGGATTGACCTCGTCATCTTCTTGAACGGCCTGGCACTATTTACCGTCGAACTCAAGTGCAACACTTCAGCCTCGGGCGACTATCGCAATGCTATTGCCCAGTACCAAATGGAGCGTGACTGCAGGACGCGACTGCTTTCCCCGAAAATCGGAGCACTCGCACACTTCGCAATGGACACTAACGAGGTCTACGTGTGTGCAGAGCTCAAAGGTCGAGAGTCTTTCTTCCTACCATTCAACCAAGGGCAGCCTGTTGGCGAAGATTTACATACTGTAACCGGCGGCAACCCACATAACCCGCAGGGAATCAATACATCCTATATGTGGGAGCAGATTTGGACGAAAGAAACAATCTTCGACCTGCTCTACGACTTCATCTACATCGAGACGAGTAGGGACAATCACGGACGTAAAATTGGCGAGCGTCCGATCTTCCCGCGTTACCAGCAGATTCGTGCAGTACGCTCAGTCTCTAGTGACATGCTCCGCAGCCCGCTGCAGCTTAACTACTTAATCGAACACTCAGCAGGATCCGGCAAAACGAAGACCATTGCATGGCTGGCCCACAAACTCGCGAGCCTGTACAAGCCAGGCACGGACGAACTGCTGTATGACAAGGTCATCATCGCCACTGACCGTAAAGTCGTAGACAAGCAGCTCCAAGACGCTGTGGTCGACATGGCTAAAGACTCCGGCATCGTCAGAGTCATGGACAAGAACAAGACTTCAGCAGATCTTGGAAAGGCTCTTGGCCTTGATCGAACCCGACGCAAGAGCAGCTATCGAATCGTGGCCACGACGCTGCAAAAGTTTCTGTATTTATCTGCAGGTGAGTTGTCCGGATCTGGTAAACGCTTCGTGGTGATAATCGACGAGGCACACGGTTCGACTAGCGGCAAAAACATGGCATCAATCAATGCTGCTCTCGCCAGTAGGAATGCGCCAGATTCTTCTCTGGACGAGCTTGCTCAGTTCGTGGCTCAAGGGATGCGCTCGTCGTCTCGGCAGGCCAACATTTCCATGGTGGGATTCACAGCAACCCCAACGGGACGCACGTTGCAGCAATTCGGACGACTCAATGAGGAAGGAAAGTATGAGGCCTTCGACTTGTACTGTATGCGTCAGGCGATTGATGAAGGATTCATCCTCGACGTCACCGCGAATTACATAACATACGAGGCGTATTGCAAGATTGTGAAAGCAGTCGACGATGATCCCGAGTTGGAGAGCAAGGCTGCAAAACGCAAGCTCACGCACATGATTTCCACGGCGGAGGAAAATATCGCCCAAAAGCTGCATGTGATAATCGAACACTTTACCTCTATTGTGGCTCCGACACTTCACGGTAAAGCTAAGGCAATGATTGTGACTGCTGGGCGTCAACAGGCGGCTCGGTATTTTCTCGAATATCAGAAGATACGAGCCGCAGACATGCCACGCCTGGGAAAGTACCAGGCGCTTGTGGCTTTCACTGGCGAAGTCGAGGTTGATGGCAAGACCTGGAGCGAAGCAGGGCTGAACGGTTTCAGCGATGACCTCACTGCTGACGAGTTCGACACTGACAGCTACCGTCTGCTTATAGTCGCGGACAAGTATCAGACGGGTTTTGATCAACCGAAGCTCTGCTCAATGTATGTCGACAAGACGTTGCGTGGTGTCACAGCTGTTCAAACACTGTCACGCCTCAACCGGATTGTCTACGACAAGCGCACTTTTATCTTGGACTTCACTAATGCCTTCGAGGATATCCAAAGGGCTTTCGCTCCCTACTACGAGACAACGGCGCTCAGCGATCCGTTGACGATTAACGATGTACGTGAAACATATCGACGGCTTACAGAACTGCAGATTCTCGACATCGATAGTGTGGAGGAGTACAACGAGCTGCTCGCCAAAGAGAAACTGAGCCACCGCGACAAGCAGCAAATGTGGTCGTTGATTGACGCTGCTGCTCGAGTGGTCACCGACATGGAAGAAGAGACTGCTGACGAGGCACGGCGGGTGGTTCGCAACTTCATCAAACAGTACACGTTCCTTCTCCAGGTGATGCCCTTTGAAGACAAAGCTATGCACATGGATTACAACTTCTGCACCAGCCTGATTCGAGCAATCGATGCCGGGCATGGAGGCGGGTTGGACTTTGATCTCAGCGATAAAATCAAAATCGAGGGCTTCAAAGTCGAGAAAAGCGGTGAATACAAGAACGAAAGACTCAGCGCAAAGCCCGAGTTAAAGATTGCAAAAGGTACCGGTAGCGGTCTAACTGAGACACAACTGGAGAAATTGTCGAAAATTATCCAGGATTGGAACTCCCGCTTTGGGACCGCATTCGATACCGATATTGCTGCTGGTTCACTAGTCTCATTGCAGGCCACCCTTGCCAAAGACCCGAAGGTTCAGCAAAGCGCGAGAGTAAACAGCAAGAGTAGCTTCCGACACACGGTTGAGGAGCAAACCCAAGATGCACTCATCGCTGGATACTCACAGAACACCGAGTGGCACAAATTCTTGCTTAATGAAGATGATGCTCGTAGGGAGCTCATTCAAGCGTTCTCTGATGATATCTTTGACGCTCTGAAAGCAAAGTTCAAGAAAGCGTAACGACTATTGTTTATTGCGCGCGACAATTCCGACTGGCGGACTTGCTTCGAAATTAGATGGGATTACCTAGCAGGACCTCTTCAGATCTATGCTCCCACTAACTCTGCGGAATAAGTATGGATATTTCTAATTGCACAGTGCGGTCGCGCATTCCCGGACTCCTTTTCCCAAGCTGGGCTTTTATCTATTGTGGCCAATTGTGCTACGGTGCTTGGAGCCGCCTAGGTCAAGGTGCCTTTCGCCTTTAGGAAACTCGGAGCCATACAATTCGGAAAGAAAACCCGATTCGCGGCTCCGTTCTTTTCCAATCAACCCTGTTATGAAAAATGCTTCTAGAAATCAAAATCTCATCTAGAGCTCTGGCCATTCCTATCGTCTGCACCCAACTTGGGGCATGATAGATAACTGAGGCAAGGACTACTCGGGGCTCGGCAAAAACTGGCCAATTGCGTAGAGAAAATCGTCAGGAATGAATAGGCAGGTCAAGTTTTTACTCAGCAAAAGTGTTTTGTGTCCTCGGCGTTTCGCACTGAGGGTTCGTGATTGGCTTGGCGCGCAGAATGACGATTGGATGGAGACCTGGGCGGACGCAGTAATCGATTTCTATTGATGAATTCTCTGACCACCTACGCCTGGACGTCGTGTAATTTCGGATTGTGTTCATCCACTCACCAGTAGTGAATTCACTGTCGTAGCTTCAGGAGCGTTCAAAATTTTGGCCTTCATCTTGTGCGGAGGAGTTCGTGGACACAAGTTTCTGAATCTTTAGTCCAGAACGATTTGGAGCGGGTTGACGAAACTGGGAGTTTTCCTAATTACTAGCTGAGAACGCTTGGTTATCCGTACTCTTAAAATTAACCTGTGCTTTTATGGTATTGGTCGGCTATCATGTCCGGTTGCATGCGTACGTAGGTGCCTAGTAATCCTAGACGGAGATGCTGTAAGCAGGTGATTGTTTCGCGAGCTTGGGTGGGTTTTCGCTTTTCCTCCGAGGCTCATTAATGATACCTTTTTGCAGTTTCTATCTTTGGGTGACTATATACGGAGGGTCTGCAAAAATTGGCGTCTTAGCAGTAGTCCAGGCCGTATTTTCTCGTTTTCTTTTTCCTTAATAGTGCTGAATGGCAGCCCGTAGTAAAGTCTCCGCCGTACCCCGTGCCTCCGCAGGCACTTCCTCCAGCGCAGTTGGGTCCGACACAACCGTGTCCCAATCAATCTGGGAATTAGCAAGGAATTCTACCGCCTGCTCCAGGTGCTGTGGCTCGTAGTTATGGACACCGGTGATGGTGCGCCAGCCACGGACGAGCCATTCCGGATCGAGGGCATAAGTATGGGATGTGGCAACGCTTCCGGCTAGCACCGCGCGGCCACCGATGTCGAGGTTGTCGATGCAGGTAGTGACTCCGAATTCGCTACCGGAGAACTCTAGGGTGATATCGAAAGGCTCTGGTTCGGAATCGGCACCAGCAGCTGAAGAGTCAGAAGTAAACGCCCCCAGCTCTCGTGCCCATTCGAGGCGCGTCTGGTTGCGGTCAATGGCCCTAACCTCAGCGGCGTCACCCCGAACAGCTGCCTCAACAGCGATGAGACCGAGCATGCCAATGCCCATGACTAGGACCCGCTTACCGGCAAGAGAGCCAGCCTGCTCCATACAAGCCATGACAGTGGCGCCGGCGCAGGTGGCGATGGGGGCGGCGACATCGGGAAGCGAGTCGGGAACTACTACCACGGGTTGGTGGTTGCGCAGCACAATGTGGGAAGCATAGGTTTCCGAAAGTGGCCAGCCGCTATCGAAGGCCTCGTGACCAGTCTTTTTCAAGTTCCGGCATTTGGCGGTCATGCCTTTCTTGCACCGGTCGCATTTCATACATGGCGCGGTGACAGAGAAAACAACGCGCTGGCCAACCCGCAAGTCTGGGTTGCGGGTGTCGCGGACGAGTCCGACTCCCTCATGGCCCAAAATGCAGGGGCACGGTGCGCTGCGGCGACCAAGCACGGTGTGACGGTCGGAGCCACAGATGGTGGCGGTGGTGATTTCCACCAGGGTTTCGCCTTCCTGCAGTTCAGGAATAGGAACCTCCTGCATGCGAAAGTCGCTACAGCCCAGCCAGACAAGCGCCTGGGCCATTTCCGTCGGCGTAGTTGAAGCGGAAGTCATTGAGGAATCCGGAGTCGTCATCAGCGTTGTGTAGCCTACTTGGTACTTACTTGGTCAGATCTACAGTCCGGATCCTACTTTCCAACAAAGTCCAGCAGGTTCGCGGACGAATCCAGAACATGGTCGGCACCGAGGGACTCGAACTGTTCGCGAGTCAGGTGGCCGGTGATCACACCGACGCTGGTGACGGCTGCCTTGTCGGTGATACCGAGCTTCTCCATGACTGCCAGGTTTTGGTCGGGCTCGGGGCGGCCGTGCTCGACTTCGTCACCGGCGACAACGGTGTCGATGATTCCGTTGTCCCACCCCATAGGGGAAACAATGATATCGACGATTTCGTGCGCAAAGCCCGTCGTCAAGTCGACTTTGATGCCCTTTTCGTGCAGTGCCTTCAGCATTTCTTCGACGCCTGGCAGCGGGGTCGGCGGGTTTTCCTTGTAGGTGCGAGCAAGCTCGGCGCGGAAGAACTCCCACGCGTGGTTGTGGATCTCCGGTGTCGGCTCGATGCCGCCTTCACGCAGCAGATTGCCGATCGCCCCGAACTTCTCGGTACCCATGTAGCGCTGAAAAGTCTCATCGGAGTAGTGGGCCCCTTCGCGTTCGGTGGCTTCGCGGAGGACGCGGTAGACCTCGTCACGGTCGTCGATGGTGGTGCCAGCCATGTCGAAGATAGCGAGCTGATAAGTCATGGAGTTTTCCTTTTCGGTAGAAGGGGACGGGGACTGGGGTGGAGGGGATTAGCGGACGGCGGCACGCAGCCACATGGACAGCGCCTCGACGACGAGGACGACAGCGACCATGAGAATGAGGATGTAGGTGACGACGTCGAACTGGTTGACTCGAGAGGCATTGAGCAGCTGGAAGCCAATGCCACCTGCGCCGACGACACCCAGCAACGTGGCCGAGCGGATGTTGGTGTCCAACAGGTAGAGGCAGTGGGCAATGAAAGACGGGATTGCCTGGCGGACGGTGGCGGCGAAGAAGATCTGCGACTCGGTGGCGCCGGTAGTGCGCAGGGCTTCCTGGACGTCAGTGTCGGTTTCTTCCAGCGAGTCAGCGACCAGTTTGGACAGCAGACCAACGGCGCCGAGAGCCAGCGCGAGCGTACCGGCGACCGGGCCCAGACCGGAGATGACCACGAAGATGATGGCCAGAATCAGCTCCGGGATGCCGCGGATGATCACGATGAGCACGCGGAAGAAGCCGTGTACCCACTTGTTGGCGACCACGTTGGAGGCGGCCATGATGCCAATTGGGATGGCGAGGATGGCGCCGAGGAAGGTGGCGGCGAAGGCGATCTGCAGGGTATCGAGAAGCAGCTGGAAGATCTCGCCGGCAATACCACCGGAGGACGGCGGCAGGAACAGCGCCATGGTCTCTGGCAGGTTGGCCAGGCCGGTGAAGAAGTTCGAGGCGGAGATCTCTGCCTCGGCAAATGCAGCAATGGTGATGACCACAAGTGCGATGGTGGTCAGCACACGGGAGACGCGAGCTGCGGTCCACGGCGGGTTAATCGACAGCTTACTGTCGGTGGCATCCTGCTTGGCTGCCTTGCGCTTGTCCTTGACCTTGGTGCCCCACATGCGGTCGACCCAGGTGCCGGCCAGGAGAGAAGAGTCGGACTTGCGCATAATATCTCGTGGAAGGCGGCGGGGCTGCCTAATTCAACATCGCGCGACACTCTTCCTCGGAATGGCCAGAGTTCAGGCAATCGGCCCAGTCGATTTGGCCTTGAACCCACGGGGATGGCTCGTTGTTCTGAGGTTCCGGGGCAGTGTTCGTGGAAGGACCGTCATAAAAATTGTTGGCGCAATATTGTGTCCAACCGGAGGTGCCGTCGGTAAACCAGGTGGTGCCTTGTTCGTAGAGTCCCTGCGAGGATTTCGCACAATGCGAAATTGTTTTGTTTATAGCTGTCGGCTCACCAGTGGGAGCGCCGGTGTAACCAGTGGCCCCGGGGCTTTCCATTGTCCGGGTCGGGGGTGTCGACGGGTTAGGAGTCTTGGTAGTGGATTGTGTCGTCGATTCTGTGCTGCTTTCTGGGCTGGTGGCATCGAGCGAACGTAGCGCTGGCTGTTCGAAATAATCGTGGAGTAGACGTTTATCCATACCGGCGATTTAGGTATCGGCAGTGATTCTGTGGCATTGCAACGAAAGTGCGGCCTGTTTTGGCCTATGAGCGATATCACTTGAAAAGCCTGCAGAGCTGGAGGTGGATAGTATTATAGTTATATTTAGTTCACATTTTACTAACCCTATTTAGGGGCTTTAATCGGCCGTCTTTCAGGGTACGATAGCGATTCATAGCCTGTTTTTTGCTCTTGCCCATGCCGTAGTTCTTATTGGAACCGTTTTACTATTCACTGCTCTATGCAAGGAGTAATCATGGGCATTCATCGGGCATTTTCGAAGCTGGCACGGTCGGCCACAGCACTGGTAGCCGCAGCTGGTGTCGCTATGGCAGCGGCTCCTATCGCGGCTGCCGCACCGGCTTCGGCAACTGGTAATGATCAGGTCCTGTCTTGGACCGGAATGGGTGAGTGGGGGCCAAAGGCAAATGATTTCCCCACTGTCATGGTCAATCAGGGGATGACGGAAAACATCAGTCCAGGGGGCACAAATGTGCAGTGTGTTCCTGCTCCCGGTGAGAATCCTGTGGTCATGATTCACGGAATGAACTCGAACTCGTACCAGACCTATGCGCGCATGGCGCCGGAGCTAAAGGCAATGGGTAAGTGTTTGTACGCATTTAACGTCGGCAAGCTGGGGCCTGACGAGTTTTCGGTGCTGGGCTCTATTCCAACCATGCGCAACATGACCCCGTTGGATACCGCTTTGGCTCAGCTGACTGCGAAGATTGACACCCTCAAGGCTGAAATTGGTGCTAACGCCGTCGATATTGTTGGTCACTCTGCTGGTGGCACCTTGGCTGCCGCATACGCCAAGCAGGAGCAGGGCCGGGGTATAGGCACGGTAGTGTCCCTGGCGGGCGTCCTGCACGGCACATCGCTGCTCGGTATCTCCTATGGTTTGGAGCAGCTTGACCAGTTCGACAATGCTGGCAATGAGGCTGCGGGGTACATTGTCAGCCCGAGTCTGGTGGATCTGCTGCGGCATAGCGAGTTCATGGCCAAGATGAATGAGGGCGGCTTGGAGCAGCCAGGTGTCAACTATGTTGCAATCTCTACCCAGGTTGATGAAGCCGTCACTCCAATGGCTGCAAGCCAGTGGCAGGCACCGAGCGCCAACAACATTCTTCTGCAGGACGGTTGCTCTGCGGACCTGTCGGGCCACATCGGACTGACTTTCTCGCCACGGGCAATTGCGCAGGTAGCCAATGCGCTGGGGCGCAACGTAGAAGTTCCGTGCGTGCCGGTAACCGGCTTTGTGGAAGGCGGCATCAATGACAATGCCAATGTTCGCCCAGAACATGTCAATGCCGTTTCTGATGGCATCACGGAAATCGACGGACGCATCGCTGGGGCTGCGGGATCGCGGTAGCGATAGTCGCGAGTGCGACAGTAACCGGTAGTCAGAGCCGGAAAGAGTTAGGGCGCGTTGTCGGCAGCAGTCACTAGCTGTCGGAACGCGCCTTTTTCGCCATCAAATCCAGGGCAATGGCGGCACCAATAATGGCCGCGCGTAGCTGTGGCGGCAAATCATCTTTGAGCTGGAGCATGTAGCGCTCATTGCCGGATAGGAAATTTGTAAACCCCGACCACTTGCGGGACATCTGCGCAACTTCGATGTCATTAATCTTGAAGGTTGCGTCGTAATGCCAAACGTCGCCGTCGACCTCGCAATTGGCAAAACCGGGGATGGAAATTTCCAGCCGCCGCTTAAAGAACGCAAACTTCTGCTGAATAGTTGCCAATAGGCGCGATGAGTCTGCTCCGACCTGCTGCTTGCCTTCAGAGGATGTCGCCTGCGGGTCGGGGTAGTAGATCTCGTAGCTGTCAAGGGCGAAATCGGTCGGATCGGTAATGACGAACACCGGAGTGCCGTCTGGTTCGGACACTGTCAGACGACGAGAGCCCATAAACATACGGCTCAACGTGCCGCCAGTAGTTTCAATCTTGCCGATGCAATCGCCCTCGGTATCCAGGATGTCGAAATCATCCGCCATGAAGTTTCGAATCTGCTGGATAACGATGCTGTTGTGCGAGAGCAATCCCCGGTAACGCCCTTGCTGTGGCGGAAGCTGCTCAGGTGCGGGAGGTTGCTCGGTCGTGGAGGGCTGCGGCGCGGACGGCTGCTGCGCGGAAGGCGGCTGCTCGGAAGCATCTTCCGCATCATCTTGTGGAATCTGATCCCACAGTGACTTTGGGTTATCCCAATACGAAGTCATGGCAACAGCCCTCCTTTGATGAGTCTTGAGGCAGGCGAGGGGGTTAGAAGTTCTCTACGAGCGCCTTGTTGAAAGCCTCAAGGTCAGCCGGGGTGCGGGAGGAGATCAGGTTGCCGTCAACGACAACTTCCTCGTCGACCCAGTTAGCGCCAGCGTTCACCAGGTCGGTCTTGACGCTGATGTAGGAGGTAATCGTGCGGCCCTTCAGCGCATCCGCGTCGGTGAGAATCCAACCGCCGTGGCAAATCACGCCGATTGGCTTGTTAGCTGCGGCGAATCCCTTCACTAGGGCCACGGCATCCTTATCGATGCGAATCTGGTCAGCGTTAATGGTGCCGCCCGGCAGGATCAGAGCATCGTAATCATCGGCAGAAACGCTGCTGGTCAGCTTATCGACTTCCACCTTCGTGCCATTCTTGCCCTCAATGGAGCCTTCTTCGGTGGAGATAATGTGCACGGTCGCACCGGCGTCCTTCACGGCCTCAGCCGGGCTCGTCAGCTCGGAGTCCTCGAATCCGTCAGTGGCCAAAACTGCAATGGTCTTATTCGTTAGATCAGTCATAGCCCCGAGGGTAACGACGTGATCGCGTTTATGCATCCAGGCGACCATGATTTTTGAAAGTCTTACCTAGTTGCGTAATCAACATCCGCCATTATGAAAAGTCGCTTGCGTTCACACCCGCGCAAGCGATATTCTGAAGTCCCGTGGTTACGAAATACATCATCGTTACGGGAGGCGTTGCCTCCTCCCTCGGCAAAGGCTTAACTGCGGCATCGCTCGGCCGCCTGCTCACCTCGCGTGGTCTCAAAGTGACTATGCAGAAGCTCGATCCCTACCTCAACGTGGATCCGGGCACCATGAACCCCTTCCAGCACGGCGAGGTCTTCGTCACCGAAGACGGCGCAGAGACCGACCTTGACCTCGGTCATTACGAGCGCTTCCTCGACCGCAACCTCTCCGCCGGCGGCAACGTCACCACCGGCAAGGTCTATTCCTCGGTCATCGCCAAGGAGCGCCGCGGCGAATTCCTCGGCCAGACCGTTCAGGTCATCCCGCACATCACTGACGAGATCAAATCCCGCATCGTCGCTATGGGCAATGCCGACGCGAACGGCGAAAAGCCCGACGTGGTCATCACCGAAATCGGCGGCACCGTCGGCGATATCGAATCGCAGCCCTTCCTGGAAGCCGCACGCCAAGTGCGTCACGACGTCGGCCGCGAAAACGTCTTCTACCTGCACGTGTCACTGGTTCCGTACCTCGGCCCCTCCAAGGAACTGAAGACCAAGCCCACGCAGCACTCGGTGGCCGAACTTCGCTCGATTGGCCTGGTTCCCGATGCCGTCGTTTTGCGATGCGACCGCGACGTCCCGGACTCCCTCAAGAACAAGATTGCGCTGATGTGCGACATCGACCGCGAGGGAGTGGTGTCCTGCCCGGATGCGCCGAGCATCTACGACATCCCGGAGGTCCTCTATGAAGAGCACCTGGACACCTTCATCATCCGCCGCCTCAACCTGCCGTTCCGCGACATGGATTGGGCCGTGTGGGGAGACCTGCTCGAGCGCGTCCACAACCCGAAGGGCGAGGTCACGGTGGCGCTCGTCGGCAAGTACATTGACCTGCCGGACGCCTACCTGTCCGTCGCGGAAGCTGTGCGTGCCGCCGGTTTCGCCCACCGCGTGAAGGCGAACATCCGCTGGGTTGCCTCGGACGACTGCGAAACCCCGGAGGGGCTGAAGAAGAACATGGCCGGCGTTGACGCGATCGTCATCCCCGGCGGCTTCGGCGGGCGCGGCATCGAAGGCAAGATTGCGACCATCCGCTACGCCAAGGAAACCGGCACGCCGCTGCTGGGAATCTGCCTGGGCATGCAGTGTGTCGTCATCGAGGCGGCGCGCACCGCAGGCGTTGAAGGCGCTTCGTCCACCGAGTTCGACGAGAACGCGGCCGAGCCTGTCATCGCCACGATGGAGGAACAGCTCCAGGTGGTCTCCGGTGAGGCTGACCTGGGCGGATCCATGCGCCTGGGCTCCTACCCGGCGAAGCTTGCCGAAGGCTCCGTCGTCGCCGGTCTCTACGGCACCACCGATGTCACCGAGCGCCACCGCCACCGCTACGAGGTCAACAACTCCTACCGCGCGCAGCTCGAAGAGGCAGGCCTGGTCATCTCGGGCACCTCGCCCGACGGCAAGCTCGTCGAATTCGTCGAGTACCCCACGGACGTGCACCCATACCTCGTGGCCACGCAGGCGCACCCGGAGCTGAAGTCACGCCCCACCAACGCCCATCCGCTTTTCGACGGCCTCATCGCCGCAGCCCTCAAGCGCAACTAGCCCTGACTCCGCGAGGGCGAATCCGGCCTACCTATTAGAGTAAATCTCATGGCGCACCAATTTGACGTTGTTGATTCCGAGATCGTTCTCGAGGCACCTATCATCGCGGTCCGCCGCGACCAGGTGCGAATGCCGGGTGGGAAAGTATCCGCCCGCGAGATCGTGGAGCATTTCGGCGCTGTCGCTATCGTTGCCGCAGATGAAGATAACCGCCTCTACCTGCTGAATCAGTGGCGGCAGGCGGCAGGGAAGCGCCTGGTGGAGTTGCCGGCCGGACTTCTCGATGTCGCGGACGAAGACCCACTGGAGGCCGCCAAGCGCGAGTTGGTCGAGGAAGCCGGGCTGGAGGCCGAGTCCTGGTCCCTGCTTACCGATATGTTCAGCTCGCCAGGCTTCGCAGAGGAAGCGGTTCGGATTTATCTGGCCAGGGGTCTCCGTGCCGTCGATAAGCCGGAAGCCCACGATGAGGAAGCGGACATGACTGCGTCGTGGGTTCCGGTGGATGAGGCGGTGGCGATGGCGCTGCGCGGAGAGGTCCTCAACGGCATCGCGCTGTCCGGCATTCTGCTGGTGGCGGAGATGCTGCTGAGGGGTGCGACGCCGCGCTCGGTCGCGGAGCCGTTCGACATTCGACCGACGGCCCTGGCGAAGCGTCGAACAGAGCAGCTCGGCGCCGGCGCGGACCTGAAACGTATCCGATGAGTTCGATCGATCCGCTTGTCGACGCCTTCGTCACCTACCTCGCGGTGGAAAAGGGCCTGTCGGCGAATACGCTCGCCAGTTATAAGCGCGACTTGGAGAAGTACCGCACCTATCTGCGGGAGATTGGGCGTACGCGATTGGCACAGGTCACCGAGCAGGATGTGTCAGAGTTCCTGGCGTATCTCGCGCGGGGAGATAAGTCGGCGGGAAGGCCAGCGCTGGCCCCGACCTCGGTGACGCGGTCGCTGTCGGCCGTGCGGAGTTTCCACAATTTCGCGGTGGGTGAGGGCGCGTTGGATGTGGATGTCGCCAAGCGGGTGGCGCCGCCGAAGCAGCCCTCTCGGTATCCGAAGGCACTCAGCATTGATGAGGTCACCCGGCTTATCGAGTCCATCCCCGACGATGAGACCGCCGACGTGACGGATTTGCGCAACCGTGCACTGGTGGAGTTTTTGTACTCGACCGGTGCGCGCGTTTCCGAGGTCACCGGCCTGGATATCGATGACGTGGATCGCGAAACCAACCTCGTGTTGCTGCGCGGTAAGGGCGGCAAGGAGCGCATCGTGCCCGTGGGATCGCCGGCTATGGCGGCGCTGGATGCGTGGCTGACGCGCGGGCGGCCGAGCTGGGTGCGGGCGAACTCCGGGCCGGCACTGTTTATTAACTCGCTGGGGCGCAGGCTGTCTCGGCAATCGGCGGGAAATACACTTGCGGAGCTGGGTGAGCGCGCCGGGTTGAAGGTGAAAATTTCCCCGCACACCCTGCGCCACAGTTTCGGCACACATCTCATCGAGGGCGGTGCCGATGTGCGTGTTGTCCAGGAGCTGCTGGGGCACGCCTCGGTGACGACGACCCAGATCTACACCATGATTACCGCGGAGAATATGCGCCGAGTCTGGGCGGGGGCTCACCCACGGGCTGAATACTCGCGGTAATATGTGGCGGTAATATATCGCGCAGTAGAATTGATGAGAAATCTTCAAGGAAGAGGGATTGACTGTGGCTGAAGAAGGGTTGTTTGAGGCCGATCGAGTTGAACTCGGTCTCACCGGTCGTCCGGCACGTGAGCTGCCGGAACCCGCACCCCTGAACAGTCACGGCCCCGCAGTCATCCTGGCAATGTGTAACCAGAAGGGCGGCGTGGGTAAGACCACCTCGACTATTAACCTGGGAGCGGCGCTGGCAGAGTTTGGCCGTAAAGTCCTGCTCGTTGACTTGGACCCGCAAGGCGCACTATCCGCCGGTCTCGGTGTTCCCCATGAGGAACTCGACCTGACGGTCTACAACCTCATCGTCGACGACACCACCGATGTCCGCGATGCCATTCATCACACCAAGGTCTCCGGCCTGGACCTCGTTCCGGCCAACATCGACCTGTCGGCTGCGGAGATTCAGCTTGTCAACGAAGTCGGCCGCGAACAGGCCCTCGGACGCGCGCTGCGCCCAGTGATGAATGACTACGACTTCATCATCATTGACTGCCAGCCGTCGCTAGGCCTGCTGACCGTCAATGCGCTGACCATCTCCGAGGGTGTCATCATCCCAATGGTGGCGGAGTACTTCTCCCTGCGCGGTCTGGCACTGCTCACCGACACGGTGGCCAAGGTCCGCGACCGCCTGAACTTCAACCTGGAAGTCTCCGGCATCCTGGTGACCATGTTTGACCGCCGGACGCGCCACGCCAAGGAAGTTATGGAACGCCTCATCGAGGTCTTCGGCGACAAGGTCTTTGACACGGTCATCACCCGTACCGTCCGCTTCCCGGAAACCTCCGTCGCTGGTGAGCCCATCACCACCTGGGCACCGAACACCCCAGCTGCGGCACAGTACCGCAACCTGGCCCGCGAGGTCATCGAGCGCAAAGGCCGCAAATAATAGGTGACTTCCCCGGATAGTTACACTCCCGAACCGTCGTCAAGCGAGGGCGTGCAGGAAGAGATCACCGGCTTCCGCGTCGCGCTCGCGAACTTCAACGGGCCTTTCGACCTGCTGCTGCAGCTGATCAGCAGCAAAAAGATGGACGTCACCGAGGTCGCGCTGGCGGCGGTGACGGACGAGTTTATCTCGTACACGCGCAGCCTCGACGCAGTCAGCGATCTCGACGAAATCACCGAATTCCTCGTCGTGGCAGCGACACTGCTCGACCTCAAGACTGCACGGCTTCTGCCGCGTGGCGACGTCGACAGCGAAGAAGACCTCGAACTGCTAGAAGCACGCGACCTGCTATTCGCCCGACTGCTGCAATACCAGGCCTATGGCAAGGTAGCCGACCAGTTCGAGGAGTGGCAAAAGACCGCGCCGCGGCGCTATCCGCGAGCTGTGGGGCCGGACAAGCAGTTCGAGGAGCTGCTGCCGCCCGTGCGCCTGGGCATGACGCTCAGGGAGTTCGCCGAGTTTGCGGCCGTCGTGATGCGGCCGAAGCCGCCGGAGGAAGTTGGTGTCGGGCACATCCACGGCGTGCCCGTGTCCGTGCCGGAGCAGGCGGGAAAAATTCTGGACTCGCTGCGGCTCGCAGGCGAGGGGACCTGGCTGACGTTTACGCAGCTGACCAGCGAATGCCGCGTGTCCATGGAAGTTGTCGGACGGTTCCTGGCGCTGCTGGAGCTCTACCGAGCCAAGGCGATCGGTGTGGAGCAGGAGGAAGCGCTGGAGGAAATCCACGTGGCCTGGACAGGGCTCGACGTGGACCCGGCCGTCGTGGCGGCGGCGAACTGGGAGTAGGTGGCTGGGCTACGTTGGGCGTGGGCTTGGTCGGGCTGGCGCTAACAGCTGATTAGCGCCCGGCCAATTAGCGCCCGGCGCGGGAGGTTGCGTAATCTGACGCGCATGAGCGAAACCAGTTCCGCACCATCCGAGCAGGCCGTGGAGCCCGTGTCTGCTTCTTCGGCGCAATTGCCGCCCATTGACCCGTTGCGAGCAGGCGTGGAGTCGATTCTGCTGGTAGTCGATACGCCGGTGGCGGCGGAGGATATGGCGCGGGCGCTGGATGTTTCCGCAAGTGATGTCCGTGACGTGCTTCGCGAGATCGAGTACGAATACCGTGCACGTCGCAGCGGCATTGAGCTGCGTGAAACGGATGAGGGCTGGCGCTTCTACACGGCTCCCGCGCACGCCAGCGCGGTGGAGCGATTCTTGCTGGATGGCTCGCAGTCGAAGCTCTCACGTGCAGCTATGGAGACGCTGGCAGTGGTGGCTTACCGACAGCCGGCCACGCGTGCGCAGGTCTCCGGTGTACGCGGTGTCAATGTCGATGGGGTGATGCGCACGCTGGTCGCGCGCGGTCTGATTGCGGAGTCCGGAGAGGACCCGGCAACCGGCGCGCATTTGTACGTTACGACGACGCTGTTCCTGGAGCTTTTGGGGATTGATTCGCTGGACCAGCTGCCTGATTTGGCTCCGCTGCTGCCTGAAGTCGACTTGATCGACGAGCCGTTGGACTAGGTGGGGTTCTGGGGCGGTTGGACAGGGGGCCTAGCTGGGCCGCGAGGCTCGCACCATCGGCTAACCCACTTCACGACACGCGTGTCACCTCATGCCACCTCCACAGCTGCCACGAGGTGACATGGGTGTCGTGAAGTCGTATGTCGGGCTGCGGTTGCCGCTCACGACGGCTCACCACGTCCTCCGCACCCACCACACACACTGTGGATAACTCCCGAAAACTGCAAACTATCCACAGTCGACGCCAAATCGATGCCTCCTGAGTCTCCGTGTGAGCCCAAAAATGAGAACGTAGCACTCGCAAACACTCGCAAACACGCAAACACGCACACCACCACCCACCAGCAGTTGCCTGGACCTCAGGAGCGCAATCCGATGCCGCAGTGGATCTTCGACGCCGACGACATCATCCGTACCGGCCAGCAGCGCGAATGCGCCCGCCCCAGCACATTCGCAATTTCCCGAATCGGCCAGCACTCCGACCGAGATCTCCGCCAGCGAGCCAAAAGCGGCAGCCTCCTGTGGCTCGCACACGGCGCGTACGCGCCTGTCGACAGGTGGCTCACCCTAAACAGCACCGAACGCTACGTCCTGGAAATCAAAGCGCTCGTCCATCGCGACACCGCCACCGTAGTCACCCGCGATGCCGCCGCTGCTCTCCACGGTTTACCTCTACTCACGCACAACACTCCGATCGCGGTAGCCAACTCCGGCCGCAAGCGCGGGCAATCGCGAAGCACACCGAATGGCCCGTACCAGCCGCACAAACGCCTCATCCGCGTCTCCGGCCGGATTCTCCCCGAGGACATCGTAGAAGTCGATGGCCGCCTCGTCACCGATGTCCCAAAGTCCGTCATCGACGTCTGCCGTTCCCGCACCCCGCACAATGCACTAGTGCTTGCCGACGCCGCCCTCCAGCGCCACACCGACACCGAGGAGCTGTTGGCCACGTTGGCTGCATATCCGCGTGCTCCAGGAAATGCACAGGCCAGGAGGTTGTTGAGGCAAGCGACAGCGTCGTCGGAAAGCATTGGGGAATCGCTCACTAAAGAAGCAATCGTCCAGGCGGGGCTAGCTTCTGTCGACGATTCTCGGGCTCCGTTGCTTCAGCAGGTTTCCTTTCGGGATGATCGTGGCTTCATCGCACGCGTGGACTTCTACCTGCCCGAACTTGGGCTGGTCGTCGAGTTCGATGGCCGTATGAAATACACCGACGGTGGGGTTGCGGACACGCAGGTGGCAATCGCAAAGGAGCTGGAGCGCGAAAAGCGCCTGAAGAATCTCGGGCTGAATGTCATCCGGATTGTCTGGTCACAGCTTTTCGACGGCTCCGCAGTAGCCACCTTGAGGCAAACGGCCGCGGAAATCCGACGTCACCTGGCAAATGGCGGGAACCGCTACAACGGTAACTACGTCTTCGCTCGGCCGCCCATCACGATCACAGGAAAGGCGGCTGAGCTGGCTATGCGTCGCCGACAGGTGTGGAGCCAAGCGGGACGGTTGTACTAGCTGGCTGGCTTATCGGGTTTAGCCCCCTGCCGGTGCCGCTGCCGCGCCCGGCCCCCCTGCCGCTGCCGCGCCCGGCCCCCCTGCCGCTGCCGCGCCCGGCCCGCTGCCGCTGCCCTCGAGCCCAAAATTTCACTTCACGACACCCCTGTCACCTCATGCCACCTCCACAGCTGCCACGAGGTGACATGGGTGTCGTAAAGTCGCTGAGACTGTCTGTAATCCTTGCGAAAAGTCCCAAACGCCAACCCCGAACAGTGTTCAAGTCTGGCGCTGTACAGGTACTATGCTTGAGTATCATGACAGCCTCGGAAACCACCCAGCCGCTTGTACCGTCGTCTGCACCAGCATCCGCGAAGTCGCCTACACCGCAGCCAACGCAAGCATCCGCCGCCGACCTCGCAGCCTTCGACGCCGACCACATCTGGCACCCATACGGCCCCATCCCGTCACCGGTCGCGCCCAAACTGGTCGAGTCCGCCGAAGGCGTCAACCTCCACCTAGCAGACGGCCGCACCCTGATCGATGGCATGAGCAGCTGGTGGGCCGCATGCCACGGCCACTCGCACCCGAAGCTGGTCGCAGCCGCGAAGAAGCAGGCCACCACCATGTCGCACGTCATGTTCGGCGGACTGACACACCGCCCGGCTATTGAGCTGGCGGAGAAACTCTTGAAGCTCGCGGGCCCCGGCTTCGATGCCATCTTCTACTCGGACTCTGGCTCGGTCTCCGTCGAGGTGGCGATCAAAATGGCGTTGCAGTATCAGCAGGCCAAAGGCCATCCCGAGCGCACCCGCCTGGCCACCTGGCGCAGCGGCTATCACGGCGACACCCGCGCGCCCATGACCGTCTGCGACCCCGAGGGCGGCATGCATTCGCTGTGGACGGGCCAGTGGACTCCGCAGGTCTTCGCCGACAAGCCACCCGCCCGCGGCGCAACCGAAGAGGAACGCGCACATTATCTCGCGCACTTCGATTCGCTTATCGACGACTCCGTCGCCGGCATCATCGTAGAACCAGTAGTCCAAGGAGCTGGTGGCATGCGGTTCCATGACCATGAGCTGCTTGTGGGGCTCCGGAAGCTGTGTGACAAGCACGGTATTCTCCTCATTGCGGATGAGATTGCCACCGGCTTCGGCCGTGCTGGTGATCTGTTCACGACGCAGGCGGCCGGGATTGTGCCGGATATTATGTGTGTCGGTAAGGCGCTGACCGGCGGCTTCATGAGCTTCGCAGCCACCCTCACTACCGCCGACGTAGCCCGCACCATTTCCAGTGGGCCAGGCGGAGGCATCATGCACGGTCCGACCTTCATGGGCAACCCCTTGGCCTGTGCGGTGGCCTGCGCGCAGCTCGACCTGATTGCAGAAGGGCAGTGGCGTGAGGATGTCCCGCGCATCGAGTCCCGACTCCGCGACCAGCTCCAGCCCCTAGCCGGCAGCGATGCCGTGGCCGATGTTCGTGTCCTCGGTGCTATCGGTGTCGTGGAGATGCAGCGTCCAGTGGATATGGGCCTGGCTACCGCAGCGGCTGTTGATGCCGGGGTGTGGCTGCGCCCATTCGGCAAGCTGGTCTACACCATGCCGCCGTATATCAGCACCAATGACGAGGTCGACCGTATCTGCGAGGCCATCGCCGCCATCGTCGCCGCGGAGGAAAAACGTAGGTAGTGCAGCGAAGCAGCACAACAAGAAGCGCAATCGGCACGACGACCAACCGCGCAGCAAGGCAACACAACAGCGTCACAACAAGAAGCACAACCAACACACCACCACAAGCAGAAGGAGCATCATCCACCATGAGCATCGTCCTTGTCACCGGCACCGGTACCGATATTGGAAAGACCATCGGCACGGCAGCCCTGGCGGCGGCACTACGCGGGGAGGGCAAGGAGGTGCACGTCGTCAAGCCAATTCAGACCGGCTTCCCGGGCCCAAATGGCGGCGATTTGGACACTGTCGCGGGGCTGACGGGGATCGACAACCTGCATGGTTTCGAGCGTTACCCCGAGCCGATGGCGCCGGTGGCGGCGGCGCAGCGCGCGGGCATGCGACTGCCGAAGGCCACGGAAATTGCGGAGAAGGTCAAGCTTATCGACGGGCCGAACCGCGTTGTCCTCGTGGAGGGCGCGGGCGGGCTGCTAGTGAGGCTCGGCGAGGACTGGGCGCTGCCGGAGCTGGCGGCGTTGCTGCCGGGGAGCCAGATGGTGGTCGTGACGCGGTTGGACCTGGGGTGCCTGAACGAGGCCGAGCTCACCGTCGAGGTGGCGCGGGGCCGTGGGGTCAATGTCACGGCGCTGGTGGGCGGTTCGCTGCCGGCGGAGGTCGATCCGATCATCGAGACGAACCTGGAAGAACTGCCACGCATCACCGGGGTGCCACTGCTGGGGTCGGTGCAGGCGGGAGCGGGCACGCTGGGTCAGCAGGAGTTTGTGTCGAAAGCTACGCAGTGGCTGCCGGGCGTGCGAGAGTGGGCCGCAGCGCTGTAGGGGAGCCGCAGCGCTTTAATGGGCGCTCTTGCGGCGCCTCGAAGTAGAGGCCGCGCGGGACGTCGTTAAGCTGGCGTTTTGCGAAAAACGTGCTAATGTGGCTAGACGACAAGGCGCGAGGCTTTCTCTGTAATTCTCTTTATGAACCTGCTTCCACCGGCCATTTTGGGCCCACGGGGGAGAGAACAGCGTCGCCTGGCGCTGACGTTCTAACAAACAGAACATTCTCCAACGCTTGAAAAGGATGTAGGTCAAGTGGCTAAACCCGCTCGCCGAGAAGGCACACCGGCACACAAGAACCGTAAGAATCAATCCAACCGCGGCTCCACTAACGCCCAGCGCAACCGCAGCCGTCGCGACAGCGGCGCGAAGGTGGAGACCTCCAACGTCCACGCGAAGGACATCTACGTATCCAACGCTCGCCCGGCGCGCCACCAGCACGTGGACTCCGACCGCCGCGGCTCGGGCAAGCGCGTGCACAGCGAAGCAGGCGAGGGCGTGCGTCTGCAGAAGGTCCTCGCACAGGCAGGCGTGGCGTCGCGTCGTATGGCGGAAAAGCTTATCGACGAAGGCCGCGTCGAGGTCGATGGCAAGATCGTGACACGACAGGGCGTGCGGGTGGACCCGAACACGTCTGTGATTCGAGTTGATGGTTCCCGCGTCATCGTCAATGAGGACATGCAGTACTTCGTCCTGAACAAGCCGCGTGGCGTGCAGTCGACCATGCATGATGACATGGGCCGCCCGTGCGTGGGCGACATCATCGGTGAGAAGATCAGCGCTGGTCAGCGCCTCTTTCACGTGGGCCGCCTGGATGCGCCCACTGAGGGTCTGCTGCTGCTCACCAACGATGGTGAGCTGGCTAACCGTCTGATGCACCCGAGCTACGAGGTCACCAAGACCTACATGGCCACCGTTGTCGGCGAAGTCGATGCCAAGGTTATGCGTGAGCTGGAAAAGGGCATTGAGCTCGATGACGGCATTGCTAAGGCGGACATGGCGCAGATTATCGATGTCTGGCAGGGCCGCTCTATCGTCCGCATCGAGCTGCACGAGGGCCGCAAGCACATCGTGCGCCGAATGCTCAAGACTGCGGGCTTCCCGGTCGAGCGCCTGGTGCGCACTAAGATTCACACTGTCCAGCTGGGCGAGCAGACCCCGGGCGCTCTCCGCGCACTCAACCGCGCTGAGCTGACCTCCCTCTACAACGCGGTGGGGCTGTAAATGGCACTAGTGAAGAAGAACGAAGAGAACCAAGGAGCTGAAGGAGCCCACATGAGCGAGCAGAACACTGACGACATGCTGTTGGTTGCCATCGATGGCCCTTCCGGCACCGGCAAGTCGACTGTCTCTCGGATGGTCGCAACCGAGCTGGGTGCAAAGTACTTGGACACCGGCGCTATGTACCGCGTGGCCACCCTGTGGGTGCTGCGCCAGGGTATTGACCCGACTGATGAGGAAGCCGTGGCCAAGGCGACGGCCGACCTGCCGCTGGAAGTCTCCGATGACCCGAACTCCACCGCCGTCCTCCTCGACGGCGAGGATGTTTCCGGCGAGATTCGCGGCCCGGAGGTCACCCGCAACGTGTCGGCGGTCTCCGCGATTCCGGCCGTGCGCACCAACCTGGTCGCACTCCAGCGTTCGCTGGCCGCATCGGCTGTGCGCTGTGTGGTGGAAGGCCGCGACATCGGCACGGTCGTGCTCCCGGACGTTCCGGCGAAGATCTTCATGACCGCGTCCGCAGAGGTCCGCGCTCGCCGCCGCTACGACCAGGACATCGCCGCTGGTCGTGAGGCCGACTTCGACACCGTGCTTGCCGACGTCATCCGCCGCGACGAACTCGACAGCAACCGTGCGACCTCTCCGCTGAAGCCAGCCGAGGACGCATTCATTCTGGACACCTCTGAGATGGACATTGAAGAGGTCGTGGAAAACGTCCTCGATGTCGTTGAGGCCGGCTACCCGGGGTCCACCATGGACTGGGACGATGTGGACAACGAGGAGTTCGAGGGCTCTTACGAGGACTATGAGGGCTCTTACGAGGACGCTGACGACTCCGAGGACGACACCGCCGGACACCTGGTCGCAAACGTGGAGAGCGAAAACGCGCCGGGCACCGCAGGCAGCCACACCAGCGCAGATGAGTTCATCGACCGCACGATTGCCGACCACGAGACGATCATCTCCGAAGCCATCGAGCGCGCCGAAACCGGCCAGATCGATGACGATGCCGACTGGGAAGAACTGGAAAACGCCTTCGCAGCGCTTGGCGTGAGCGACGAGGAGGAAGAAGCTCTTCCGACCGTGGCCATTGTGGGACGACCGAATGTTGGTAAGTCCACCATGGTTAACAGGTTCATTGGCCGTCGTGAAGCAGTTGTCGAAGACTTCCCGGGCGTGACCCGCGACCGCATCTCCTACCTGGGGGAATGGGGCGGACGTCGCTTCTGGGTGCAGGACACCGGCGGCTGGGACCCGGACGCCAAGGGCATGCATGCGGCGATTGCTCGTCAGGCGGAGACCGCCATGGAGACCGCCGATGTGATTGTCATGGTCGTCGACACCACCGTCGGCATCACCGCCACGGAAGAGGTCATGGCCCGCCGCCTGCAGCGCGCGGAGCAGCCAGTTATTCTCGCCGCCAACAAGTTTGAGTCGGATTCGCAGCTTGGCGACGTCGCGGAGTTCTGGGCCCTCGGGCTCGGCGAGCCGCACCCAACCTCGGCCCTCCACGGCCGTGGCAATGCCGACGTGATGGACGAAGTGGTGTCCTCCTTCCCGGAGGTGCCGCGTGCGAAGTCGCTGCCGACCGGGCCGCGCCGTGTGGCGCTGGTGGGCAAGCCGAATGTGGGCAAGTCTTCGCTGCTGAACAAGCTCTCCGGTGAAGATCGCGCAGTGGTCAGCGACGTGGCCGGTACCACGGTTGACCCGGTGGACTCCCTGGTGCAGATGGACGAGGTGCTGTGGCGTTTCGTGGATACCGCTGGTATTCGCAAGAAGACCAAGACCGCCAAGGGCCACGAGTTCTACGCTTCGCTGCGTACCCGTTCGACGATTGACAACGCCGAGGTCGTGATCTTTCTGGTCGATGCCTCCGAGCAGATTACCGAACAGGATCAGCGCGTGCTGCGCATGATTCTCGATTCCGGTCGGGCACTTGTGGTCGCCTACAACAAGTGGGACCTCATGGATGAGGACCGCCGCGATCTTCTCGAGCGCGAAATTGAAGAGCAGCTCGCGCATGTGCCGTGGGCTCGTCGGGTGAACATCTCCGCCAAGACTGGTCGCGCTGTGCAGAAGCTGGAGCCGGCAATGTTGGAGGCCGTGGAGTCGTGGGATAAGCGTATCTCCACTGGTCGCCTGAACACTTGGTTGCGTGCGATTATGCAGCAGAACCCGCCACCGCTGCGTGGTGGCCGCCAGCCGCGCGTGCTGTTTGCCACCCAGGCATCCTCGCGCCCGCCGGTGATTGTGCTGTTCACAACTGGGTTCCTGGAGCATGGCTACCGTCGCTTCCTGGAGCGCAAGCTGCGTGAAGAATTCGGTTTTGAGGGCTCGCCGGTGCGCATCGCGGTGCGTGTCCGCGAGAAGAAGAAGCGCCGCTAGGAAGTTGCTAGGGAGCTCCGTTAGGTAGTTCCGTTCAGGCCTGCTAGTCGCTCGAGTCGAGCTGAGAAAAGCCCAAGATGTGATTTAGGCAATTGCATTTTGGGCTTTTCGTTGGCATTTTAGAGTTTCAGTAAATTAGCGATAAGGAGAACTGACAATGGTCAGGCGCGGCAATAACCGTGACGGCTCTCAGCACGATGGCCGAGACAACAGCTACGGACGCGATTCCTCAAGCTCGTACGGCGATGACTCCGCGACTCGCTACATTCCGCGGGACGAGGGATACCGCGGATACAACCCAGATGCCGACTTCGCGGGTGAGCAGCCGACCGAATACTTCGGTGGCGACTCCTCTGAGACGCAATTCCTGCAGCGTGGCGATGAAACACGTTTTGAGAACTCGCGAGGTGCCGGTGCCGGTGCTGGTGCAGGTGCCGGGGCGCAAGGCGGTGGCGCACAGGGGAGCGGCCAGTACTGGGCGCCGCTTTCTGAAGAAGAACGCGGCTATGGTCAGGCGGGCCAGCAGGCAGGCGCAACCCAGCAGTACGCCGCAGGTGGCGCAGGCGGTTACGGTGACATGAACAACGGCAACAACCGCGGTAATAACCGTGGCAACAGTGGCAATGATGACTCCAAGAAGGGCTGGGGCAAGCCTGTCGCCATCGTGGCCATCGCCGCCATGGTGGCCGTAGTCGCGCTGGTAGCCCTGGTCTTGTCCTTTACTTCCGGAACCGAGGACAAAAACGACAATGCGGCGGAGCCGACTCAGGAGACGTCGTCAAGCCCGACGCCGACGACAACCTCGCCGGAAGAAACCACGACAAGCCCAACCGATCGCTTGGACCCATCGGGCACGATTAACGACACCCGTGAGCGCCTTGAGCAGGAGCTCGACCAACTTCGCGAGTCGCCGCCAGCTATCCCCGGCCCCGGTGAGCGCAGCAGCGGTTGGGGCACCATCCCGCAGGGCGTGGTGGGCAAGAGTCCGGCATCGGTTGAGGTTGAATTGCGTACCAACGGCTACCAGAACGTGACTGTCGTCGACGCCGAGGGCAATCCGACCAATTCTGTGGCCGCGATTATGGGCAAGGTCGCCTCGATTGATCCGCCGGAGGGACAGATGGCGGAGACATCCACTCCAGTGACCATCTACCTGCAGTAATGCGGTAGGCAGGGCAGGGGTCTGGGGCGATTTTCGCCTTCAAACTCCAATGATGTAACCTATAGCTCGTTGCACCTTCGTGCACGCGGGCTGTAGCGCAGTTTGGTAGCGCACCTCACTGGGGGTGAGGGGGTCGTCGGTTCAAATCCGGTCAGCCCGACAAAAATAACCGCCGTCTTCTGGAAGATTCCGGGAGGCGGCGGTTTTGTTTACGGCTATTGCTTAAGGCTTTTGTTTGCCGTCTAGCGCGCGATGCTACTAGCGCACGACAATACCGTCGGAGTCAGCGTAGAGCGTCTCGCCCGGAACGAAGTCAATGCCGCCGAAGGAGACAACGACGTCGCGCTCGCCCTCGCCGGTCTTGGTGGACTTGCGCGGGTTGGTGCCAAGCGCCTTGCAGCCGAAGTCCATCTCGCCAATCAGCTTGGAGTCGCGAATCGCGCCGTTGACGACCACGCCAGCCCAGCCATTGTCCTTGCCGAGCCCCGCAATAACGTCACCGACCAGAGCCGTGTGCACAGAAGCGTCACCGTCGATGACGAGGACACCGCCTTCAGACGGCTCGGAGAGAACCTTCTTCAGCAGCGCATTGTCCTGGAAGCACTTGACCGTGGAGATCTTGCCGCAGAACTCCACGCGACCGCCGAGGTTGCGCATCTGGGTATCGCAGGAACGCACGTCCGGGCCGATCTCGTCAACCAGGTCAGCGGTGGGGATGAATTCGATTGCCATAGGGGATTCAAGTCCTTCCGAAAATTGCTCGCATCAAGTGTTAAACCCATTGTTTCAAACTCAAGATGTGACTAAAGACATATGGTGCAAATTCGCTGGCAGCGATTGACACTCCGAAGGCCGGCCCAGATTGATTACTCTGGTGAGTCAGAACGCGCCGACAACCACACGCGCGCAGGAAGGGTAGAAGATGGCTGGGTTTAATTGGTTTTGGAAGGCTCTTAGCGGCAAGCAAGGGCGCAACCAAAAACGCAGCGTAGGGCTGGTGGCACGCGCCGCTGAGCTCGAGCCGCAGGTACAGGCGCTTTCCGACGCCGACCTCGCCGACTTCACCCGCCAACACGCCACCGACGCACCGGAGCTTTTAGCCGCGCTCCGCGAAGTTTCCCAGCGCACCCTGTCTATGCGTCCCTTCGATGTGCAGCTGCAAGGCGCACTGGCGCTCATGGAGGGAGACGTCGTCCAGATGGCCACTGGTGAGGGCAAGACCCTCTCCGGCGCCCTGGCTGCAGCAGGGTTCGCGCTGCGTGGCCACCGCGTGCATTCCGTGACCGTCAACGACTACCTCGCAGGCCGCGACGCGCAGTGGATGCAACCGTTGTTCGGGTTCCTAGGGCTCTCGGTGGCGGCTATTTCGCCGCAGGAGGGACCGGGGGAGCGTCGTAAAGCATATGCGGCAGACATTGTCTACGCCGCCGTCAACGAACTCGGCTTCGACGTTCTGCGCGACCGCTGCGCGCCGGCCATCGAAGACCGCGTGCAGTCGCCCGCTGATGTCGCGATCATCGACGAGGCCGACTCCGTGTTGGTGGATGAAGCGCTGGTCCCGCTTGTGCTTGCCGGCAATGAGCCGGGCACCGCACCGACCGGTCAGATCACCGACGTGGTGCGCCGCCTGCAGCTCGGCGACGACTACACCGTCGACGAAGGCCGCCGCAACGTCTTCCTCACCGATACCGGCGCCGCACGCGTCGAACGCCTGCTTGGCATCGGCTCGCTGTACGACGCCGAACATGTCGGTACCACTCTGGTTCAGGTCAACGTTGCACTGCACGCCCACGAGCTGCTGCAGCGCGATGTCGACTACATCGTGCGCGACGGCAAGGTACAGCTCATTGACGCCTCGAAGGGACGCGTGGCGGAACTGCAGCGCTGGCCGGACGGTCTGCAAGCGGCGGTAGAGGCCAAGGAGGGCCTGCAAGTCTCGGAGGGCGGTCGCATCCTAGACTCCATGACCATCCAGCAACTCGTCGGCCGCTATGACATCACCTGCGGCATGACCGGCACCGCCACCTCCGCGGGCGATCAGTTCCGCGAGTTTTACGGACTCCACGTCTCCGTCATCGAACCCAACGTCCCATGCATTCGTGACGACGAGCCCGACCGCATCTACGCCACCACCGACGACGCGTTCGCCGCGCTTGTCGACGAGGTCGTGGAACTCAACGGCACTGGTCGACCAATACTCGTAGGCACCCGTGACGTGGCGGAATCGGAACGCCTGGCCGACGCACTGGTTCTGCGTGGTATCGAATCCTCGGTGCTGAACGCGAAAAATGACGAGCTGGAGGCCCAAGTCATCGCCAATGCTGGCGATACTGGCCGCGTGACGGTGTCCACCCAGATGGCCGGACGAGGAACCGATATTCGCCTCGGTGGGGCAGATGAATCCAACCGAGATGCGGTGGTCGAACGCGGTGGACTATGCGTTATTGGCCTGGGCAAGCACCGCACTGACCGACTGGACAATCAGCTGCGTGGCCGCGCCGGGCGCCAGGGCGATCCGGGCTCGTCGGTGTTCTTTGTCTCCCTGGATGACCCAGTGATTTCCGAAGGCGCTGCTGGCGAGACGCTGAGTGTGCTTCCCGAGGAAGATGGCCGCGTCCGGGATAAGAGGGCCTATCAGTTCATCGACCGCGCGCAGCGAGTGACAGAGGCGACCATGCTGTCGATTCATGCGACGACATGGAAGTACAACAAGCTCATCGGTGACCAGCGCGAGATTCTGGATGAGCGCAGGGAGAAACTGCTGACTACTAATGCTGCCTGGGAAGAACTGTCCAAATTGGCATCGGCGCGGGCGAAGGAAGTCGAAGCTGCAGTCGGGCGCGATGTCGCCGAGGACGCTGCCCGGGAAATTATGCTGAGCCACCTGGATCGCGGATGGTCGGACCACCTGGCGGATCTGGATGACCTGCGGGAGTCGATTCACCTGCGCGCGCTGGCTAAGGAAAGCCCCATTGATGAGTTCCACCGCGCCGCCATCGGCGCCTTTAAGAACCTGGTGAACAATGCCGTTACCGAGTCGGTGCAGACCTTCCAAGAGGTCGAAATCGACGGCGAAGGCGCACATCTGGAGGACACGGGTCTTGCTCGCCCGAGCTCGACGTGGACTTACATGGTCAACGACAACCCATTGAGCAATGGTGGTGGCTCGGTCGTCGGCTCGATTGCCGCGATGTTTAGGTAAGCCGTAACCACAAGTTTGGTAACAATTTGAAAATATTTCTCAGGTGACCGGCCTAGGTACACCCACAGAGAAAGCTCTCAGATGTCGGTATTTACGCATATCAATCATGTTGTACATACCCTGTCGGTGAGCTGCGTCACAACATGGTTGGGATTAGATAACAACATGAAAGCGGTTGGGGCGCTATTATCTAAAAAGTAACGAGTAAATCGCCCAAGGTTATCCCGGAGGGAAAGATATGACTAGCAATAGCGGCCAGCCAGAGGCATCGGTCGAGACCACCTCGGTCTTCCGTGCAGATTTGCTGAAGGAAATGGAGTCCGGCTCTAACACGGACTCCACGGTCTCCGGTGTTGAAGGACTTCCGGCGGGCTCGGCACTCTTGGTTGTCAAGCGGGGGCCAAATGCGGGTTCGCGTTTCCTGCTCGATCAGGCAGTCACCACCGCTGGTCGTCACCCGGACAGCGACATCTTCCTCGATGATGTGACTGTTTCCCGTCGTCACGCAGAGTTCCGCAAGAACGGTGACTCCTACGAGGTCGTCGACGTGGGATCGCTGAACGGTACCTACGTTAACCGCGAGCCGAAGAACTCCGCGGTTCTGGCTAATGGTGACGAGGTTCAGGTCGGTAAGTTCCGCCTCGTCTTCCTGATCGGTAACTAATTCGACATCGGTTAATGTCGACGCCTGTCGGCATTAACCCCTTATTTTTGTAAAGGCTCGGAAAAGACCAGTGGCAGCAGTACGCAAATCAGCAGTTGCGCAGCCGGCGTCGTCGGAAAGCACTGCGAAGCAAGCACGCTCGGTGGGCAAGAAGAAGACCATCGGTGCTGTGCTGAAGGAAGTCAAGGTTGAGTTCCCTGATGTAACGCTGTCCAAAATTCGTTTTCTCGAGTCGGAGGGGCTGCTGTGCCCGTCGCGTAGCTCCTCGGGTTATCGTCGCTACAGCCAGGCGGACATTGACCGCCTGCGCTACATTCTCACCGTTCAGCGCGATAACTACTTGCCGCTGAAGGTTATTAAAGAGCAGCTCGACGAAATTGATGCGGGCAACGCTGGCGGCGACGGGCTGGCATCGGTCACGCCGCTGGTGACGGCGGATCAGTTCCGCGAAGCCGCAGTGGTTTCGCTGACGCAGGCGGAGCTGGCAGAGCGCACCGGCGCTAGCGAGAAGTTCATCACTGAACTGGTTCGAGTCGGCTTGATTACTCCGGACACGCTGAACATGTTCGACGGCGATGACCTGCTCATCACTGAGACGGCGGTCAAGCTGGCTGAGTTTGGCCTGGATGCCCGCCACCTCAAAACTGTGCGTACCGCTGCGGCCCGTGAGGCAGATTTGGTGTCGCTCGCTGCTAGTCCGCTGAGTAAGTCGCGTGCGGCTAGCGGCAAGCAGAAGGCTGTGGAGATGGGCCGTGAGATGACTGCGCTGATGGTCACGCTGCACGGCACTTTGGTCAAGCGCCAGGTCAACAAGGACCTGGGGAAGTAGTCGGTAGTCCCGCGTAAATAGCGGCTCGCTACAATTATCGCTGTTATGGACGAAAAACTCGTAGAAGTCAAGTTTCTAGACTGGATGGCGCATCCTCCTGAGGACGATCCAGTGCTGCTCCTGCATGCCGAAGAGACCAATCGGATTATCCCGATTTGGATTGATTTGGCGACGGCGACGGAGTACTCCGCCCGTGAGACCGGCGCTACGCAGCGTCGCCCGGGCATGCATGAGGTCTTCGTCGATACGCTGGACATGGTGGGGCAGAGCGCCCTGCGCGGCCAGATTACGGGCGTGCATGAGGGCGTTTTCATCGCCAGCCTGGTGCTCGAAGGTGGCGCAGAGATTGATATGCGGCCCTCCGACCTCATCCTTATCGCTAGCGAGCTTGAGGTTCCGCTGTATGTCGCGCGTGATGTGCTCGACGCCACGTCGGTAGCGGCGCGTCTCGTCGCAACCAATGGCGGTTCACTTGCCGACGAGTCGGAGACCGACTCCGTCGAGGCATCGGTGTCGGAGTTTGCGGAATTCCTCGACAGCATTGATGCTGACTACTTCGCCGAGCCGCATGGTGATGCGGAGGACAAGAAGTCTGATGGTGAAGCCGACGGTGGCGCCGATTCAGCTTCCGATGGCGACCGTTAAACGTGTGACTGGAGTGAATAGCTGGCTACTTTTGAGGTAGTTGTGACGCTTATTTCCTCCGGCGTGTCGCTGAATGACCCCATAAAAGGGGTAACTTTTCGTAAGTTATAGTTTCATCCCGTCCTGCGGTTTTGCTCCCGGGTCGTGCTTGAGCTGGGGAAACTGTGACTCCAAACTCTAAACCTAAACTTTAGGTTTAGAGATTCGGCGTGTCGTGCTGTGATGTATTGACAGCCGATTAACCTTGGCGAAAGATAAATAACGGCAGTGAAACTACCTCGGGAGAATTTATATGGTCGACGACAACAGCGGTTCGCTCTTTGGCGACAATGAGCTCCGTGCGTCGGACTCGCAAGAGCCGCGCGCGGTCCAGGAATCCCTGTTCGACATGGGGCCGGACGAGCAGGTTGGCTACCGCGTTCCTATCGCATGTCAGGTAGCGGGCATTTCTTACCGCCAGCTGGACTACTGGGCACGCACCAAGCTGGTGGAGCCTTCTATTCGTACCGCCAAGGGCTCAGGTACCCAGCGTCTGTACTCCTTCCGTGACATCCTCGTTTTGAAGATTGTCCGCGGTCTGCTGGACACCGGTATTTCCTTGCAGAATATCCGTCTGGCTGTCGACCGCCTGCGCGACCTCGGCGTCGATGACCTGGCTACCATCACGCTGGTTTCCGACGGTCGCACCGTCTACCAGTGCCGCTCCAATGAAGAGGTCATCGACCTGCTCAACGGTGGCCAGGGAGTGTTCGGCATTGCTGTTCCGGGCATTATGAAGGAACTGACTGGCACCATCGCCTCCTTCCCGTCTGAGCGTATCGACGGTACTCAGGAGAACCCAGGCACTGGCATCGACGAGCTGGCTGAGCGTCGTCGCCGTCGCATCTCCTAACAGCCAACTATTTGGCTGGATAGCGGCGTTGCTGCTACGGCCGCCGCTCAAATAGCCGAAACAAACTAAACGAAAACCGCCTTCCACAACTGGTTCCGTCTTACCTCTCCCGAGGTTGGACCAGATGGAGGCGGTTTTTCTACTTACTCCGTACCGATAGCCGCAGCCAACTGAGAGGCCAGGCCATCGCCGTAGTCAGCCGCAATGCGCAGAGAGCCAGTGGTCATATTTGCCACTTCCTGCAGCTCGGGGCTGGAGCTGTCCCCGTCGGGAAGCACGATGACCTCAATCGTTACCGGGCGGTCCGGGCTAATGAGTTCCTTGATCCTCTCGACAGACTCGGCGGCATCGGCGCCCGAGGCATCGCGACCCGAGGTGAGCACGACGAGACGGTTCGGCTTGTCAGGGGAGTAGGTGTCGCGGGCGGCCTGGTAGGCATCGATAAGCGCTGGCCAGAACTGTGCCTCACCACCAGCCGGAAGTTCGGCCAGCGAACCCTTTACGGCGTCCGCGCCGTTGTTGGCCTCGTCATCGGGCGCGGGAAGTTCCGCGAGGCGGTTCACCTCAGGTGCGAATGTCCACAGGCCGTAGCGGCCACCAGGTGCCGCATCGATAGCGCCGGTCAGTGCCGCAGACAGCGCCCCAACATCGACGCCCTCGGAGGTATCAGCGAGCAGGAGCGCCGAACCCACCGCAGTTGCGGGCTGTTGCGCGTCCGGCTGCTCCAGTGCTGGCGGCAGCGCAAAAGAATCCGTCTGAATCTGCGAGAGCACTCCAAAGTTCTCCGCTACTTCAGGGCTGAAAGTGCTTTCAGCAGCTTCGCCGTCGGCGCCGTGATCTGCTGCGAAGTTCCGGAAGTCCTCGGCCGCGCGAGCCGTGTTCTCGTCGATCTTGCCGCCGGAGCCAAAAGTGACAACTGGCGCGTGCAACTGGGGTGCATCCGCAGGGGAGACCAGCTTCAGCCCTTCGCCGGCCATCTGCAGCATGGGCTGGGTCGCGGCCACGCCGTCGAAGTCAGCGACATTCTGGCTGAGCATGGTCAGCAGGGTATTGGAGGTGTAGACCTCACCCAAGTCTGCGCGTTCGCGAGCGACATCCGGGCCACCGCCAAGTCGAGCACTAATCACGGCCGACAGCGCCGCATCGGAGCCACCGGGGGCGGCCACGCGCAATCCTGCAAGCTCTTCCCAGGTGGCGTTGTTCAGCTGGTCAGCACGATTGGTTGTGAAGGCCACGCCGCTAGCAATCGGCGGCAACCACGTCTTGGGGTTGTTGACCTTGACCTTGTCTGAGTTCTTCGCCCGGTCAACGAAAGAGATATCGGCGGGAATCCATACGCCCGGAGTCATAATTCCGGTACCGGCTTCATCCGCAGCGGGGTCCTCCGGAGCTCCCTCATCAGCTTCAGCACCGCCAGCCTCAGACAGGGCGTTCACAACCTCCTGCGAGCCCGCCACCGTAATCTGTGGCCGCACACAGAAGTCCCTCACCACGGGATTCGACTCGCCATAGTCCTGCACAAGTTTCTGTGCCGAGCCCACCGCAGCAGGATCAGCGGTCACCACCAGCGTCAGGTCACCCTTCGTACACCGTGCACGGTCAGCATCAATCGACGAATCGTTGCTCTTGCGCAGATTAACCCAGGCAAAAACCGCAGCGACCAAAACAATTACGACCAAGACGGCAATAAAAGGCCCCTTAGCCACTCGATAGTTGTTCTCACCCGAGGCGTGTCGTCCCATGTCGTTCTAGCCCTTTCTATGCTGAGTGTGCTCGGCACTGTCGACTCGCAGCAGACCTCGTCGTAAAGCACAAACGCGCACGTAACTCCTGCCAACTTTACTGCGTGGACAATGCGACATCTACCACTTCGAGAAGACGGCCGCGCAGAACATCGGCACGCGCACTGAGCTCACGCTGGCGGCGGACGTACTCGGCCTTGCCTTCGGGCGTTTCGATGCGAATGGGCGCAAAACCCCAATCCCGCAGATCGTAGGGAGCGGCGCGCATATCCAACTCACGGGCACTGCACGCGAGCTCGAAAGTATCCAGCCACAGGTCGCCGGGGACCGCCTCGCCGAGCTTGGTCGCCCACTTATACAAGTCCATGTTGGCGTGCAGACACCCCATCTGCTCACAGTGCGGCTGTGTCTCGCGCGTCGGGGCAAACTCGTTGAGCGGCACGGCGTCGGGCGTGAAGAAACGGAAGGCGTCGAAGTGCGTACATCGAACCGTGTGGGCCTCGACGACCTCGTCCGTGCCTGCCTGACCCAGCCGCAGTGGCTCCGGATGACGATGCTCGGGCTGGCGATACACCATCGCCCATTCATGCAGACCGAAGCAGTCAAAGTGCGCCGGATTCGCGCGCGTCGAACGCAACAGATTGCCGATGTACGCCACCGTCGTACCTCGCTTATCGACGTACGCCGAAACATCCATGCGCGCCGTCCCAGAGGCGGTATCGGTGGGGTCCTTGCTGGCAGGACTGTCGGTAGCGCTGCCCGTGTCGAGGGTAAAGAACTTCAGGTGACTGATGTCCTTGGCCGTCGCACCGGGAAGATCTACGCCGATGCCCGGTGACCAGCGGCGGAGTTGGCCGGGCTTGACGGGGTAGTACTCGAAGATGAAGTCCCAGACCGGGTGGCGCTGGCCGCGACTGCGACGGGACAGGTGATCGCGGGTCAGGACATCGACGCGGGCGATATGCCTTGCTTTGGCTTCACGCCAATCGAAAGACGAATCGGGCGTAGGCGTCACTGCTGGCGTCCCTGCGTGCTGCCCGGTCGGGTCCGGGGCTGGTTCACGGTCGAGTGCTGCTTTGGCGCACCGCTGCGACGCGGGGAGACCTCGTGGGTCCAGTCGCGCACGACACCGACCTGCTCCTCGATGAGGTCCTCCAGAGCCACGATGCCGATCTGCTCCGCGCCGGAGAAAGCACCGGTCTTCGGGGCGATGCTTGCCGGGGCGTTTGCGCGCAGGTGCGGCTTTGGCATGCGAGCGCGTACAGCCACTGCCATGTGGGCGCTGTAGCGGCGCATGATGCGCAATCCCTCATCCAGCGTGGCATCGATCGGAATCTCGATCATCGGGCGAATCTCGTCATCGGGGATGGCTGTCTCTGGGCCGGAGGCAGGATCCATGACGCGGTCGAGGACATCTTTCACGTGAACATAGCCGCGGTACTCGTTGGGCTCATTGTTGGCCGCAGCGACGGGGAACCGGGAGAAGCCAGTTTCGGTGACCGCCGTCTCTAGATCGCCGACAGTCGGTGCGGTGGGGAGGCGCCGAATCTGCTCGTGCGGAATCAGTACCTCCTCAATGGTGCGCGTGGCCGAAGCCAGCGTGCGACGAAGGCGGACGTGCTCCTCGCTGTCAAGGAGCCCCTCTTGACGAGACTCCGCAATCATCGATGCCAACTCAGTGGAATCGACAGTGGTGTCGAGCTCATCGCGCTGCTCAATGCCGAACAGCTTAAGCGTATGGCGAGCCATCCAGTTAAACAGCAGCAACAGCGGCTTGGTCAGACGGTAGAAGACCATATGAACCGGAATAAGCAGCATGGCCATCGTTTCCGGTCCTGCCAGCGCGATATTCTTCGGCACCATCTCACCGAGCATGATGTGCAGCACTGACACCAGCATCAATGCGATGGCAAAGCTCAGCGGGTGCAGCAGCGATTCCGGAATACCCATCGCCTGGAAGGGAGCTTCCAGCAGATGTGCCAGCGCCGGCTCAGAGACCTTACCCAGCAGTAGCGAGGCAATGGTGATGCCCAGCTGTGCGGCGGCGAGCATCATCGACAGGTGCTCAGAAGCATTGATAACTGTGCGAGCGCGTTTCTTTCCCTGAGCCAGCAGCGCTTCCAAACGGTCACGGCGCGCAGCAATAAGTGAGAACTCCGCGCCCACGAAAAACGCGTTGACCAACAGCAAGAAGAAAGTCAGGAGGATTCCAAACCAGTCACTCATAGGTTGAACATCTCCTTAGCGCGCTCGTTGGTCACAGGAATCAAAATGGCACGGTCCACGCGGCGGTCATCCATCGCCAGAATGCGGGCGTACCAGCGTCCGGCGATACCCGATTCGAACTCGTCCATGAAATCGCGTTCGGTCTCCGGCAGCAAGACGACGTCACCGACCTCCGGGATGCGACCGAGCGCAAACATAATCAATCCACCGAGCGTTTCGAAGCTACCTTCTGGGGCGAAGTATCCGACCTTGGTCGGCAGCTCGTCGGTACGCACCAGGCCAGAGCAGTTCCACCCTTCGATCGCGCGTTTGACTTCCTGCTCGGACTCCTTGTCGTCGTACTCATCCCAGACCTCGCCAAGAATTTCCTCGACGACATCCTCGATGGTGACAATGCCGGCGATACCGCCGTACTCGTCCGCGACCAGCGCAATCTGCGAACCGGCCGAACGCACGGCCTCCAGTACGGCATCGCCGTCCAGCGACTGCGGCAGCGTCGGCACAGGCCGTGCAATCTCCCGCATGGTGGTGGTTGAGCGCTTCGCCGCAGGCACCGCAAATGCGTCCTTGACGTGGACAACACCGACAGTGGCATCGAGGTCCCCGTCAGTAATGGGGAAGCGGGAATGCCCCGATTCGATAGCGACAGCCAGCAGATCCAGCGCCGTGTCATCGACATCGAGGGAGGTGATCGTCGACCGCGGCGTCATTAGATCCTCCGCCGTCGTTTCGCCAAAGCGTAACGACGACTCGAGTACAGCGGCCTTCGACTCATCCAATGCACCCTGCTCCGCAGAATTGCGCACCAGTGCTTCCAGCTCCTGCGGGGAACGCGCCGAAGCCAGCTCATCCGCCGGTTCAATACCGAGCTTGCGCACCAGCCAGTTCGCCGTGGCATTCAGCGAATGGATGAAGTAGTGGAACACCCAGTTAAACGCCATCACCGGACGAGCCGTAACTCGCGCTACTGCCAGCGGCTCTGTAATCGCGACATTCTTTGGCACCAATTCGCCGTAGACCATCGACAACATCGTGGCCACAATGAGCGCAAGAATCAGCGCGGTCGGTCCCGCTGCAGACTCGCTGAGCCCCATCCAATGCAACATCGGCGTGAAGTACTGCGCCAGCACCGGTTCCGCGAGGAAACCAGTTGCCAGCGTGGTCAACGTAATGCCCAGCTGTGCACCGGAGAGGTGGAAGGACAGTCGATTATGCGCCTTGTGAACGGCCTCAGCAGGCGCATCCGCTGAACGGGCGCGGTCGGCGTCAATCGTAGACCGCTCCAGTCCCGTCAGCGCGAATTCAAACGCCACAAAGAGGCCGGTGCCAGCGGTTAGCGCGATAAATCCGACAACCGCGACAATATTGAGAACAATATCCACTGATTATCTCTTCTTCTTTTTCCCTCGCTTGGGGCGGTGTACGCGACCGCCAGCACGATTCTTTCCGCTTGCCGACGGACCGCCGCGCCCGCGGTAACCGGCACCACTAGCACCGCCTGCCGATTGGCTCTGATCTTGACGAGCCCGGCGCGGACGTCGTGCGCCCAGTTCCTTGACAAATCGCGGCAGTCCCGGAGCGGCACGCAGCTCTTCAGCTTCAACGCCGGCCCCTGACAGCAGTTCGCGGGCCTGATCAACCTGGCGGTCACGCACAATCATCGCTACCGTGCCGGAAGCACCTGCACGAGCCGTCCGACCCGAGCGGTGAATATACGTCGCGGAATCCCTTGGCGGATCCGCGTGCACAACCAAGTCAAGAGCATCGATATCAATGCCACGAGCGGCCACATCCGTGGTGACGAGGACGTTGATTTCACCGTCGGCAAAGGCCTTGAGGACTGCGCGGCGAGTTGCCTGGCCGCGATCGCCGTGGAGGAAGCCTAACTTGATGTCATAGAACTGTAGAAACTTAGCCAGCTGCACGACACGCGCCTTAGAGTTGGCGAAGATGACGCACTGATCCTTGCGGGAGGCAATCCAGGCGACCACTTCGTCGGCTTCGTTGTTGTCCTCCACCCGAAGTAACAGATGCCGCATATTGCGCATGGTCAACCGGGAGGCAGTGACCTTGTGCTTCGCAACTTCAGTGCTACTTGCGCGACGATCGCGGATAAGCCCCGCGGCGTCGTCGTTAATCGTGGCGGAAAAGACCATGCGTTGTGCCGACTTCGGGCACGCACGGACCAGGCCCAGAACATCGGGCAGAAAGCCCATGTCAGCGAGCATGTCCGCTTCGTCGACGACGACAGCGAGGACGTGCTCAAGGCTGAGTAGACCGCGGCGGCGCAAATCGTGTGCGCGACCCGGTGTGACCACAGCGATATCGACTGGTGCCGCGAGCAGAGTCTGCTGCTTGGCCACGGAATCACCGCCGACCAAGCTCAAGACACGCAGACCTGCAGCGGCACCGATGTCAGCGAGGACATCAGCAATCTGATCTGCGAGTTCGCGCGTTGGCGAAATAATGAGCGCGCGCGGGTAGCCGGGAAGCGCTGGAGAGGCGTTATTGAGTAACGCGACCAGCGGAATGCCGAATGCGAGCGTTTTGCCCGAGCCTGTGGGTGCCTGTGCAAGAACGTCCTTGCCAGCGAAAGCATCTGGCAAAGTCGCCACCTGCACGGCGGTGGGCGAAGTTATGTGCTGGGCACGCAGAATACTCACAATTGCTTCCGGCGTGCCCAACTGTCTGAAATCACTGGACTCAGCAGGAGGGGGCATGCTTGTTAGAATACCGCTATCCACGGACTGCCATGCAATAGGCACGTCCGGTGAACTGGAAAACTACCAGCCCATGAGATTTACCAACCGCGACCCGGTTGCGCATAGGCCTCGCGCTCAAGCACAGCGGCTCGACGGAAGATGTTGCGGATAGATTTGAGCTCCGCATCGCTGGCCGTGGACATATTCTCTTCAAGAACCTCGAGAGCCTGCTGAACACTGTCAACATACTCGGGGTCGGAATACACCTCCACCCAGTTCGCGATCGCGGAATCCCCATCAACCAGCGATTTTCCTTGCAGAGTCAATTCGGTTGCAATCCACATTTCGGCGACGATACTGGTTACGGCGACCCGATATGGATTGAAAGCGCTACAGGAAGAATGCACATCCAGCAAAAGCTGTGTGATGGTTGTCGGCTCGATGTCCTCGAGCGCCGAAGAAGTCTCTTCCAGCGCGTTATTGCTCAATTCCAACGCACGTACCAGGGCTTCCTGTGCGAGTGACGACCACAGAACCTGTTCCTTAGCGCAGGGTGCTTTGGTTGCCAGATGCGACAGGACTGGGAAAACCTGGTGCAAGTACCAGGCCTCTTGCGCTACGAAGAAGTTGGTTTCTTCCGAGGAAAGGTCGCCGCGGAGCATCGTGGGGACGCTGAACATTCCGCCAATCTCGGCAACGATGTCCTCGATGTCCTGCCACAGCTGGGAAGTAAA